>DAHUXF010000260.1 GCA_027307295.1 Acidobacteriaceae bacterium | reverse complement strand
CGCGCACACGCGAACGAAAATCTTCCACCAGCTTGCCCAGCACTTGCGAGCTCAGGTATTTACCGCCTTTGTAAACGTCCTTGACCGCAGTCAGCAGCTGCGGCGCGGGAGTGTCTTTCAGCACATAGCCGGAAGCTCCGACCTCCAGGCATTGCACCAGGTAATCCTCATCCTCATACATGGTAAGGAAGAGAATTTTGGTTTCCACGCGGTTTTTCTTGATCTGCCGCGCCGATTCAAATGATGAAAGTCCGGGCATGCCAATATCCATCAGCACAATGTCCGGGCGCAGCTCGCGGGCTTTTTCAACGGCCTCACCGCCGTCTGCCGCTTCGCCCACAACTTCAAAATCGCTCTCACTTTCCAGCAGGCGGCGTACTCCCTGGCGGAACAGTGTATGGTCATCAACAAGTAAGCATTTAATCTTCGGCATGGGGGAGTCCTCTCTAATTCGGCCTTTGCGCGGCATTTGCCGCCTGTGCCAGCGGCCGTTCCACCACTTGCGCAGGTTCGCCCGCAGGCACGCTAATCTCAATACGCGTTCCTTTTCCTTTGGTCGAGATCACGCGTGAGACCCCGCCCAACATTGCAATGCGTTCTTTGATGCCGGCCAGCCCAAACGTCTGGTGACGCGAACTGGTCCTGGCTTGAATTCCAATGCCATCATCTTCCACGGTCACCTGCACCAGATCATCCTCACGCGCCACCTGGACCACCACGCTTTTGGCCTGCGCGTGCTTGGCCACATTGTGCAGCGCCTCCTGCACCACGCGATAGATGGCTTGTTCGGTACCAGGAGCCAGACGGCCCACGGCTTCCGAGATCAACACTCGCGCTTTCACTCCCGTATTCCGGGAAAAATCTTTGGCCTCTTTGCGGATTGCAGCCACCAATCCAAGCTCTTGTAACACCAGTGGGGAGAGCTTGCCAATAATCCTTCTGATTCCTTCAATGGTGCGGTCCACTACATCCACGGTTTCCCGAATCTTGCCCCGCAGGTTGCGCGCCGTAGCGGTGGTGTCCATCATGCCCAGATACAAGCGAATCACCATCAGCGCCTGTCCGGTTTCGTCATGCAGTTCGCGGCTGATGCGCTTGCGTTCCTCTTCCTGCACGCGCAGTAAATGGCCGGAAAGCTCGGCGATGCGCTGTTCGCGTTCACGCAAAGCGTCATTCATGCGGGCGCGTTCAATGGCCAGGGCCGCACGGTCCCCAATGGCGCGCATGAGCTCGCGCTCGGTCGGCAGCCACTCATAGGGTTTAGGAAAACCAATCACCATCACCCCAATGGTTTCTCCATCCGCCTTCAGCGGCACACCCCATAATGACTTGGCCTTCAGGCGGATCATGGGACGAAGCAATCCAGTATCTACGCTGGTATCCAGGATCATCCCCGGCTCGCTGCGCTCGGCAATCTCACCGCAAAAGCCGTTCCCAATCTCGATCTTGAAATCATCCGGCAAGGGCGCATCCAGACCAACTGAAGAAAAGACCCGCAACGAACCGCTCTCAGCTTCATGCAGAAGAATGATTCCCAGCGAAGCCTGAAACGTATGCGTGGTGATGTCCAGGACTTTCCTCAGCAAGGCGCACAGGTCTTCGGAGGCCAGCTCGGCATCCAGCAGGGAAAGCAGGGCTGAAGATTCCACGGTCTTGGCGTCAAAATAAGCGCCGGAAACAATAACAAATGACACCGAAGAGAGCATTTCCAGAGCTGCCTTCGCTTCCGATTCACGATCCTGGAACAGCCCTGCTATATACGGCTCACAGCAGGATTGATACAGCTCCAGAGCTCGCGCAACGGCCCGCGTATCCACCTGCAACTTGGAAAGCCGTTTGCCAAAGTACTGGAGGTTTTCCTGAAAAGCGGCATAGTCATTCTGGCAGAAGTAGAACCAACCGGCGGCCAGGGTCATCCGCTCTACGGCAGCCAGCGTCCGCCCATCAAAGCCGAACTCGGCCACCAGCTGCTCTCGCCACTTGTTGGTAATGTCAGGGAAATAGGGTTCCAGAGCGCGCGCAACCTCAGCGATCAACTCCCGGGATGATTCCTTGAATGGCGGTACTGCGGTCACAGGCACTTCCTCAGGCGTTTCAGGGCTCTGACGAGGGGGCATTTTGCCGGTGATTTGGCAGGACAATGACCGGTAAAAACCCTATGTCTAAGGTATTTTACCGCCTGGTAGAACCCAATGTGAACTAAATAGTTAGTATTTTTCTAGCCAGCAGTGAAATACCCTAACGTACTAGGTCGTTAAGCTTAGCTCCTGACAAGCTAAACAGCCATGGTTTGCTGCCGTCCTGCTTTTTCTGCGTCCTCAATCTCAATGGCCTGGCGGAAATACGCCATGGAAAGCTTCAGCCCGGCTTCGAGGTCAATTTTTGGCTCCCATCCCAGAAGCTGGCGCGCTTTACTGATATCTGGCCGGCGCTGCTTAGGATCATCCTGGGGCAGCTCTGCATAGGTGATAGGGCTGCTTGACCCTGTTACCTTCAGCACCAGGCGGGCGCACTCCAGAATGGTGAACTCTGTTGGATTGCCAACGTTTACCGGATCGTGCATCTCTGCCCGCGAAAGCCGCAGAATGCCATCCACCTCATCGCTTACATAACAGAAGCTGCGGGTTTGCAAGCCATCGCCGTAAACGGTAAGCGGTTCGCCGCGCAAAGCCTGCTTCATAAAATTGGAGATCACGCGGCCATCGTTCAACTGCAAGCGCGGGCCGTACGTGTTGAAGATGCGCAGAATACGGGTATCCACTTTGTGATAGCGGTGGTAGGCCATGGTTGCGGCTTCCGCAAAGCGCTTGGATTCGTCATACACGGAGCGCGGCCCAACGGGATTGACATGGCCCCAATACGATTCTTTCTGGGGATGCTCCAGCGGATCGCCATAGCACTCTGACGTGGACGAAACCATATATTTCGCGCCATATTTCCTGGCCAGCTCCAACGAATGGAATGATCCCAGTGAGCCGACCTTCAGGGTCTCAATGCCGTGCTCCATGTAATCCACAGGGCTGGCAGGCGAGGCGAAATGAAACACGTAGTCAACATGCCCTACATCGTAGGGCTCATTTACGTCCTGCTGCACGAATTCAAAACGCGACTCATGGTTCAGGTGCGCGATATTGCGCTTGCTGCCGGTCAGCAGATTGTCTACGCACACAACATTGTGGCGTTCCGCCAGCAACGCATCACAGAGATGCGATCCAATAAAACCCGCTCCACCAGTCACCAATACGCGCATTCTTTTCCTCTCAAGGAGACTTCCAACCCTCATTCTACTGCTGTCCTGCCCCGGCGCTATTGATTCCCGCGGTGGCGGCACCACAATGGCCAATGCTGCGCTCCACATCGGTGCCCTCTTCATAGTCGTTCCAGGTTTCCACCAGCAGATACGGCGAAGCATTCTGCGTGCCGTAATATTTGCGGTAAATGCCCAGCACGTTCTCAAAGGTCTTGCCGCAGCGGTAGGCGATGTGCCGGTTGCGGCTCCATGAAGCTCTGGTATCGTCAAATCCAGGCCATACCGCGCCCACCGCGATCTTCTCCGGATGGTGCTGCTGCATGTTGCGGTAAAAATAATTCAGGTAATCCTCGCCATAGTTGCTGCCATCGCGCGCCCAGCCATCCTTGCCCGGCTGCACCCAGGCATAGTAGCCATCAAATGCGTCAGGATACTTGTCATTCTGGTCCTTATAGATCAGCAACGGCGGATCTGGCCATGATTTGGTGACCTGCCGCACCTGGTTCCAGTCCGTGCCGGAAGCCTTGGGGAAGATGAAGATGACAGGCCGTCCGTTATAGCGTAGATAGGCATTGCGCGTAGGCCCGGCATTGGGGCTGATGTAACGGTCATAAAGATACTGCAGGTCCACGATTACCGCGTCGGTTTCAACGCCGGGATGGTCTACCGCTTCGTCATACTGCACGGCGATCTTGAACTCGCCATCCGAACTGGACGCCTGCTGCAACATGGCATACGTCCGGTCTTCAAATTCCTTGCGCGGCCCGTACCAGTTCACCACAAAACCGCTAATGTTCATCTCTTTCGCCTTCGCAATTTGCTGGCGCAGTACATTGGGATCATGGCATGAGTAGCCTACGTCGATATGCGCTTTCTGGCCAAACCACGGCTGATAGATCGCCAGCAGCATGGGGCTGCCCTCCGGCGCGTGCATTTGCGCCGCCGACGCCAGCGACTCACGCAGGTTGGATCGAGTGCATCCAACGGCGAAAAGGAGCGCCATGGCCAATAGAGATAAAATTCCTGACGTAAGAATGCGCTTCATGGTCCTGCTGCTACATGGATTTTGTCTGTTACTCCGGGTTGGATGAAGAAGCAGCAGTTTGGGATGGTTGGAGAATGTCAACGGAAGGAATTTTTAGAGGTATTTGGAGTTCATGGGATTTTGCTGAAGTGCAGATAACTCACTTTCCCCATGTCGGCCTCGCTTATCGCAAACCCGTTTTTGCGGTCACGACCGACAGCGATTGTGTGTTGCGGGCACGACCGAAAAATAAAATATGAGATTAGATGAAACGCTTTGTTTCTAAACAATTGCCAGCTACTCACTGTTTCCAGTTGCTCACTTGCCAAGGTTGCTTTATTCATTTATAAGCTTTGATTAAGATACACCCAAACTAATCTATTAGTTTTGTTGCTGCTGAACTATGTTTTCGTACACGTTGAGCCGTGTGTGATGGTGTCGCTATAGCTAGTCTCGCAACAGCAGACTATCCGG
>DAHUXF010000025.1 GCA_027307295.1 Acidobacteriaceae bacterium | reverse complement strand
GCGGAAGGCCGGTCAGCCTGGGAAATTCCTGCCCGCTTAAAAACCGATTGGGAACGACTGCATGATTCGCCATTGATTCGACCCGCGCTACCCTTTTCCAACCACATTCATGTGGTCTGGATTCATTCATACGAGATGAGATAATGAAGGTGTAAGTTGCACTTGTAAGGCAAAGTTTCTCCTGCTCTTGTTATCGCCTCTCATAAAAGAACATTGCGATGGACACTGTTCCATCCTGCTTTCAATAAAATTAAATGTTGTTGTTCTTTATTGAGATGCATTATTGTGCCTCTCCACTGCAAGAATTCGGTAATTTTCCTGGAAACTTTTGTACCGTAAGAGCAAAACTTTTGTAACTCAGGCCCAAAAGAGACCACTGATCTTCCGAGTGGAGAAGCAATGAAGAGCTGAGACTGTTTATAATGAAAGAATTACAGACTTTCCGGAGTGCCAATGCGAGCGCCGCTCGAGCTCAAGAAGACGCTGAATCTTCCTAGAACCGATTTTTCCATGAAAGCCAACCTGCCCCGAAACGAGCCAAAATGGCTGGAACGGTGGGAGCAGATGGGAATTTACGGGAAGATTCGCGAGTCGCGCAAAGGCGCTCCTTCGTATGTGCTCCATGACGGCCCTCCTTACGCCAACGGAGCGATTCATGAAGGGCACGCGCTGAACAAATGCCTGAAGGATTTTGTCGTCAAATCAAAGACCATGGCTGGCTTTGACTCTCCTTACGTTCCCGGCTGGGACTGCCACGGCCTGCCCATTGAAATCAAAGTGGATGAAGCGCTGGGCCGCAAAAAACTGGAGATGCCCGCTTACGCTGTGCGGAAAAAGTGCCGCGAGTACGCGGAGAAATATCTCAACATTCAGCGTGAACAATTCAAGCGTCTGGGCATTCTGGGCCGCTGGGAGCAGCCCTATTCCACCATGACGCCGCAATATGAATCCGTGATTGTGCGCCAGTTATTTGACTTCATGGAAAACGGCGCGGTGTATAAAGGCCTGCGTCCGGTCTATTGGTGCATTCATGACAAAACCGCGCTGGCGGAAGCTGAGATTGAATACTCCACTCACACCAGCCCCAGCGTATGGGTCAAATATTCCCTGATCAGTGATCCGGCAAAGATTGACCCGGCGCTGGCCGGCAAAAAAGTTTCCACCATCATCTGGACCACAACTCCGTGGACGCTGCCCGCTTCCATGGCGGTGGCGTTTCATCCTGATCTTGAGTATGTGGCCCTGGAGCACAACGGCGAATTGTGGATCGTCGCCGACGCGCTGGCCAAGGCGACCATGGAAGCGTGCAAGCTCAGCGGAGCTTCCGTCGTCACGCGCTTCCCTGGCCGCAACCTGGAGCATGCCAGGTTTGCCCATCCCTTTCTTGACCGCGAGATCCTGGGCGTTCTGGCCAACTACGTCACCACGGACCAGGGCACGGGTGCGGTCCACACTGCGCCCTCGCATGGCGCTGACGACTTTTACACCGGCACAAAGTACAAACTTGACCAGCGCACCAATGTGGATGAAGCCGGCCACTTGCAGAACGGGCTGCCAGAATATGACGGCAAGACAGTTTTCCAGGCCAACCAGCCCATCATTGATCTTTTGCAATCGCGTGGCGTGCTCATGGCGGAAGCTAAAATCGAGCACTCGTATCCGCATTGCTGGCGCTGCCATAACCCGGTCATTTTTCGCGCGACCGAGCAGTGGTTTATTTCCATGGAAGCCCGGGTTGATGACACCACTCTGCGCCAGCGCGCGCTGGATGAAATCAAGAAGGTGAAGTGGATTCCCGCATGGGGCGAAGAGCGCATCAGCAACATGATTGCAACGCGCCCGGATTGGTGCATCTCGCGCCAACGCGTCTGGGGCGTGCCCATTGCAGTCTTCTTCTGTGAGGGCTGCGGCAAGCTGCTGGACACCAAAGAATCGCACAAAGCCGTAGTTGATTTGTTTGGACGTGAAGGCGCTGATGCCTGGTACACAAGAGATGCCGGCGCCATTCTGCCGGTGGGAACAAAATGCCCCGTGTGCAGCGGTACGGGCTTCCGCAAGGAGATGGACATCATCGACGTGTGGTTTGAATCCGGCTCAAGTCATGCGGCTGTGCTGGGTCACGAACCGGGACTGGACTGGCCGGCTGATCTTTATCTGGAAGGTGGAGACCAATATCGCGGCTGGTTTCACTCTTCCCTGCTGGTGGCGGTGGGCACACGCGGACACTCTCCGTATCGCGCTGTGGCCACCAATGGCTGGACGCTCGATCCGCAGGGCCGCGCTACATCCAAGTCTCTGGGCAATGGCATTGATCCTGTTGAAATCGCCAAGAAATTCGGTGGAGAGATTATCCGGCTCTGGGTGGCTTCCGTGGATTTTCAGGAGGACGTGACCGTATCTGAAAAACTGCTGGCGGAGCAGGTAGCGGAAAACTACAAGAAAATGCGCAACACCTTCCGCTATGTGTTGAGCAATCTGCCGGATTTTGATCCTGCCCGGCACACTGTGTTGTTCAATGATTTACAGCCGCTGGACCAGTACTGGCTCATGCGCACAACGCAAATCAGCGATCAGCTGCGCAAATGGTATGAGAGCTTTGAGTTCCACCGCATCTACCATCAGTTGAATGACTTTATGGTTGACCTGAGCCGGGAATATATTGATGTTGTCAAGGACAGGCTTTATACAGCGCCTCCGAATTCGCGCGCCCGGCGTTCTGCCCAGACGGCGCTCTGGCGCATCGGCGAGGCCCGTGTGCGGCTGGCTGCTCCCATCATGAGCTTTACAACGGACGAAGTGTGGGCATCATTGCCAAATGTTGCGGACCGGCCCGGCAGCGTCCATCTGGCGCATTTCCCCAGGGCTGAAGACATCACAGGCACGATTGAAGACGCAGCAAAAGCAAATGCGGTTTGGAAAGACTTTGAGTCGCTGATGAAGGTCCGGGACGTAGCTCTTAAATCATTGGAGATTGCCCGCCAGGAAAAAGAAATTGGCAGCGCACTGGAAGCCGCAGTCACCGTGGTGGCTCCTGAAGAGATGATACCGCTGCTGGAACGGTACCGCGACGACCTGCGTTTTCTGTTGATTGTCTCAGGCCTTGAGGTAAAACGCGACACAGGCGGGAACGGAAACGCCTCTCTGCACGTATTAGTAGAGAAAGCGCCGGGACAAAAATGTGAACGCTGCTGGAATAAATCAATCCATGTGGGCAAAAGTGAACGTTACCCAACTGTATGCGAGCGCTGTGTTAAGGCGCTGGAAGAAATTGAAAGTGAACTGCCCGGATAAACGGCCAATGCTTTGTACTGTTGACAAATTCGTAGAACGGCAATAGCCATTGAACCAATGACCATGCGGAAATATCACATCATTATTGCCGGCCTGATCGTCCTCTGTGATCGCATGACGAAGTGGCTGGTTTCACAAAAAATCACGCTGCATGACAGCGTGGATGTTATCCCAGGTGTTTTCCGCCTGACCCACGTGCAGAACCAGGGGGCGGCCTTCGGGCTCTTCTCGGATTCCACTTCAGAGTGGAAAGTGGCAATGCTGATTATGTTTTCCATAGCGGCGCTGGCTGTAGTCTCCGCCCTGCTCTGGAAGAATGGGAACGCCATGAATGCCACCGCCATTGCTCTCTCACTGGTTTTTGGCGGCGCGCTGGGCAATCTATGGGACCGAGTGATGAGCGGACGCGTCATCGACTTTCTCGATTTTTACGTTGGCTCCCATCACTGGCCTGCCTTCAACATTGCCGATAGCGCAATTGTGGTTGGCGCTCTGCTGCTCTTGAGCGAAATATTTCTTGCGCCTCAGGAAGAAAAAGTCGTAAGCCAGTAACTACTGCGCCGCGCGTGTGCTGGCGGCGTTGGAAGCCTTGCTTTCCCTGCTGGCATAGAGCAATTTGTAGAGTGCAGCATTCCGCATGATAGCCTGGACGTATTCCCGCGTCTCAGTGAATGGGATTGATTCCACAAACTCTTCAACAGTTTTAAACTGGCCGTTCTTGCGCCAGTCGTCCACGCGGTCTTCCCCGGCGTTATAGGCAGCCAACGCATATTCAACCTGGCCCTCATAGTGGTCCACCATATGGCGGAAGTAACGCGTGCCCAGTTGCAGATTGGTATCAGCCATCAGGAGTTCTTCAGGAGCAAAGCGCCGCCTCTTCATCTCTTTGGCCAGACCTTTGCCGACGCTGGGCAAAAGCTGCATCAGACCCATTGCGTTTGCGCGCGATATCGCTCCCGGATTGAATTCTGATTCCTGGCGGATGAGCGAAGCCACCAGATGCGGATCGAGACGGTTGGCCGTGGCGTCGCGCTGCAATTCTTCCCAGAAAGGCCGTGGGAATAGTTCTTCCCACACACGCCGCGGAATCTGCCCGATCTCGGCGGAAAAATAACCGGGCACGGCGCGTTTGAGCGTCTCAATCGCGCGAATGTAACTGCCCTGCTCGGTGTAAATATCCGCCACGGACCGTGCTTCCCAGGGCCGCAGGCCTGCACTGGCTGCCTGCATCTCCGCTACGGCAAAATCATAAAGGGCTGCATTGGCCAAAAGCTGCGCCTTTTGCGCCCGCAGATTGTCAGCAGGCGGCTCCCATTCATGCGGGGGCTCAAGCGGACGCGGAAGCTTATTCAGCGCCGGGGGATCGACTACTTCTCCAGTTGAAAGTGCTGCCAGTCGCTCACGCGCCAGATTGGCATAATAAAAATAGCGGTAGTTCTCAGCGATTTTTTGGTAATACGCGCGGGCGAGAGATTTGTTGCCGTCTTCTTCCGCTAAATACCCTCTCCAGTAAATGGCGGCAGGGACCTCTGCGGAAGCCGGATACTGGTCAATCTGCTCCTCGAACAGCCGCTTGGCTTCGTCTCTCTTGCCCATGCGAAATGTCAGCCATGCGGTCTTCCAGTGCGTGTACGGGGAAAGCCGCCCATTTTTTTGCCGCTGATAGATCTCAGCATAGAAAGGAATGGCCACGTCATAATCACGGCGGAGCATATACATGTTGCCGGCGGAAAGCAGCGCGTCCTGCATCCATGTGCTATCGGGCGCAACCGAGCGCAATTGATTTACGTAGTCACGGTTTTTCTGGCCATCGTCTTTGTCGCGGGCGATTTCCGCGAGAAAATAGAGGGTCTGAGCTTTGGCATCCGTTGAGGCCGTGTTGTTCTGCAGAACGCCTTCAAACAGACGCTGGGCATCGTCCTTTTTGTGGGCACGATAGAGCGCGGCGGCAAACTCCACTTGCATGTCCACCAGTTTGTCCGGGGACGCCTGCTCCACCAGCGGACTTAACTCGTTGACTGCATCCTGAAAGCGCCTGGCTTTACTGAGCAACCCGGCGCGCACATGCCGCTGCTCAAAACTCCCTGCCGGCGGCATCTCACCCAGGCCGCGCAGTTCAAGGGCCGCAGCATCAGCTTCCGCGCTGGTGGGCATTTCAAAATAAATTTTATGAAAAATCTCTCTGGCTTTTTCTTTGGCGCCGGAAGTTGCATAGGCGCGCGCCAGCATCATTTCGATATCGGATTTTACTGGTTGACGGTGTTTCTCCAGGTAGGCCGCTGCCCGTTGCGGATCGTTAGTGGCGATCAGGCTTTCTGCATAAAGCAAAGCGACATCGTGCAGGTGGAGTGAATCGGGATATTTCTCGGCAAACCCATCCAGGGTCTTTACAACCTCCGCATGGCTGCTTTCACCCTGATAAGCTGCCGCTTGCAGGTAATCCAGCGTATCGCCCAGCACAGGAGCCAGCGGCTTGCTGCGTTCCCACGCTGACCGCGCGCTCACATAGTCTTTATCAAGATAGTGCGCGTAGCCAATCACCAGCCAGGCCAGCGGTCCAGCGTCGTCATTGGCGTGCTTGCGCGCGTATGCCTCCACGCCCTGGTACGCCTGTGGCGTCCGGTTTTCAAGCAGTTGTTGCGCCATGGGCCGTAATTCTGCAGAAGCAGCAAAGGCGCGCTTGATATGCCCCAGTTTGCGCGTTGTCGCGGAAGTTTTTTGCGCTGACTTTTTCTGCGCTTTGCCGGAGGAACTGGTCTTCTTCACGGATGTCTGGCCGTAGAAGTCCGGCGGCCATGCCGTGACCAACAAGGCGAGGGAGATAAATAGGAAACGTCTAAGCAACACGTGATTTCAACTTCTATCGCGGAAAGCCGGCGCCCATCAGCGTCGCATCACTGTCCGCCAAAATGCGAATAAGTTCCTGGGTAAAGTAATCGGCGGAAGCCACGGCCGATTCCGCATAACGCTTGTCATAGGTCGCACGGCTCTTTTCAATATCGACCTTCAAGCGATCATACAAGTCCCGATGCTGTTTGCCTTCTTCCACCTTAGGTTGATTGTACAGCTTAATTTCTTCCACTAGCAGCTTGGCAAAGCGTCTGGCTTTTTTGTGTAATTCATCCTCTTCGCTGCTGGCCGCCGGAACGCTGACGGCAGCGGCAGCGCTGGCAGAAGCAGCCACAGGGGCTGCCGCCTCTTCCGGCACAGAACCAGCCCCGGCTTTCCTGAGGGCCACCAGTTCCAGCCAGAGTGCTGCAAAACGAGTCAAGGCATGCAGACCGGATTCGTCCAAAACTCCGCCTGGAGCTATGCCTGCGTCGGCATAGATCACAGCCGCAACCTTGTCTTTTACCACTAAAGGCAATACCCGGCAGACGCCCTGGGCAGGGGCATGAATCGTTGCGACGAAACCTGGATCAAATTCGCTTACCGGACCGTTTACCGGCAAGCGGCTTTGGATCGCCTTCCCCGCCAATCCGGAACTGGAATTCAGACTCAAGCTCTTTACCGCTTCATTGTCGTCAAAGCCAATTCCCTGCCAGCCGTTCACCGTATTGCCTTTAACAACAAACAAGGCTACCCGTCCGGCAAAGCGGGCCTCCCCTTCCAGCAAATGACGGAGAATCTCCGCCTGTGAACTGGATTCCAGAACAGCTCCTGCGGCAGCATTCAAAAGATCAGTGGGTGAAGAACCAGGAGCAGGGGCCATCAACTCAACGGCTTCAGCCGCGCGACGCACGATTTGCGCACGCAACTGTGGCAGGGCAGCGTCAAGAACGTCGGCGACCGCCTCTTCAATAATATTTTGGATTTCTATCGGACGTGGCATGCCCTGGTTGCGATTATATGGTGTTTCCAGTCAGTATCAAGCCGTGAGATAACTGAAGTCTATATCATTTAGTATCTTAACCGTTACCTGAGGGAATGCGGAAACCCCGGCGTTCCACCTGGAGCAAAAACCACCGGGGATTTCCAGGCAGCTATTCCACGATGAGCCGGGCGATCATATCATCATGGTGTGGCCCACAAATGATGCCGCAAACAACTTTGTAATCGCCCTTCGGCGGAGATTTGAGCGTAATAATCGTTGGCTGGCCCGCACGTACGGGTTCCTTGATGTTCAAGCCTGGCACGTCAAAGCCATGCTGCACATCGGCTGTTGAGACCTCGATTTCCGTGGTTTTCCCGGCTTTCACGTGGATCATCGCCGGATTAATCGAGTACTTTTTCATCACGACTTTGATATGTTCGGCATTGGGATCAGAGGATTTCCGGCACCCCAGGATTCCGAACGGCAGAAAAAACAGAACGCATAAACATTTTTTCATATCTATAAAAGTCAATCCGCATAAGGAAAATTCCATATCCGGAGTCTTATAGGAGTTCACCTACATTTATTTTATTTATTTTCACCTTGGACCACATTTCCAGGCTCAGAACATAGTAAATTAATTTTGAGTCGGAGCGGCATGGAAACCATCCAAAAGAAGGCCGAGGAAGGCATTACCAGCGAACTGGCGCTTGTTCAGGCAGCCAAAAAAGGCGACTTGGAAGCTTTCAGTGAGCTGGTCAAGCGGTATGACCGCAATGTCTTCCGTATAGCGCAGCACATCACGCATAACGAGGAAGACGCCCAGGATGTAGTCCAGGACGCATTCCTGAAGGCGTACCAGAACCTGGAGCAGTTCCAGGGTAACTCCAAGTTTTATACCTGGCTGGTTCGGATTGCCGTGAATGAAGCGTTGATGCGTTTGCGCAAACGGCGCAATGACCGGACTGTGTCATTGGACGAAGACGTTGAAACGGAAGAAGGCTCCATTCCGCGTGAAGTAGCGGGTTGGGCGCCGAACCCGGAGCAGCTTTACGGGACCTCAGAGTTAGGCGATATCCTGAAGAAGACGATTCAGGGTCTTTCGCCTGGGTTTCGTACGGTTTTCGTCCTGCGTGATGTGGAAGGGTTGTCTACGGAGGAAACAGCAGAAATGTTGAATTTAAGCATTCCTGCGGTAAAATCCAGGCTGTTGCGGGCACGCTTGCAGCTGCGTGACCGTTTGGCAAAGTATTTCAAGTCTAAAAGAGGCGGGGACGGCCAACGGTGAAGTGCACAGAGTTTTTGAAAGAGTTGACCGATTACCTTGACGGCAGGATCAACGAGAACCTCCGGGTGGAATTGGACGAGCATCTTCATTGGTGCCACGAGTGCCACGTGGTCATGAATACCACCAAGAAAACCATTGAAATTTATCGTGACAACCAGATTTACGAACTGCCAGAGGACCTTCGCAACCGCCTTCATCAGGCCATTATGAGCAAATGCCGTAAGACAAAGTCCGAGAAAACCACCTCCCACGAATAAACAATAACTTTTATATACAATAACTTACACACATAAGTGTATTTTTTGCATTATATTTGACGGGAAAAATCTGCTCTGTCATCTAACCTTTTCGAGGAGCTCTGAATCTAATGTAACGTTACCGCAGCCCATGAACTAAGGTGTACATAAGTTCATGACCCGTAGTAAAATTATCCAGTGGGCAAAGGGAACGCTTCCAAAAAAGGCGAAACCCCCCGTGGTTCTAGAGGTGGTGAAGTATGGCGAGTATTCTCGATGTGCTGTTTGGTTGCAATCACAAGAATTTCAGCTTCCCGATCACAAAAAGGCCAGGACAGAGGCTCTCAGCGGCGGCTGCTGTCACCGGAACCTATGTGGCTTGCCTGGATTGTGGCAAAGAATTCCCATACGACTGGCATGAGATGAAGATGATTGAAGGTAACCCACGCAAAATAAATGCTTTAGCAGCAAAATCAGCAGAGATTTTTGCCGATAAATAGTTGCCCCCGTAAAGCTCCTTTCCACGTATGAGGCGAATCCTGAGATGATTCGCCTTTCTTGTTTTACCTGATCTCGGATTTCTGACATTTTCCTGATACATATCCATGAGTCTGGCCTTGGTTTTTCCGGCCAGCCAAAAGGCAATGGCGGCCCGATGTTCCTGGGCCGCCTCTGGCATTTGATAACTGTCTGATATCTCTTGTTTATTGGTCCCGGCGCTTCAGCGTTGGACGGTCATCATCTTTCTTGTCGCCGTCTTTTGATGAGGCATTTCCCTGTCCGCGGCGCAATGTTGGTTTATTGGGATTGTTTGCGTCATCCACCTTATGCCGGTTTTCAATGGCCGCCAGACGGGATTTCATGTCGTTAAATTCGGACGTGGTTTCAATGTACTGATCTTTGGGAGGCAGGATGGTGGCAATCTCTTCCTGCGATTTGGTAATACGGTCCGGGGTTTGCGGATGATCGGTAAAAACCTTGGCCATGGACCCCGGCTTCTTCTTTTCCTGGGCCTGTATTTTCTCGAAGAAGTTCACGAACTCGTTCGGATCGTAGCCGGCTTTGTACATGTACTGGATGCCAAGGTAATCGGCTTCGGCTTCAAAGGTCCGTGAAAATTTGAGAAAGGTCATCGGCAGGCCGATGCCGGCAGCTTCGCGGGCGGCAAGGCCGATGCCGCCGCCAACAAAGAACAGGGGGAGGCTCATGTAGTTGGCAAACTGGGCACGGGTGAGCTGCCGCGTGGTATGGCGCGCGGCTACGTGGGCAATTTCATGCGCCATCACGCCAGCCAGTTCTGCTTCATTGTCCGCCGCCAGAATCAGGCCCGAATTCACATAAAAGAAACCGCCCGGCAGCGCCATGGCATTGATTACGTCAGAATCCACCACCTTGATGGTGAAAGGCACTTTTGCGTCAGAGTTCCGCACCAGATTCTGGCCCACCCGGTTTACATATTCATTGATAACGGGGTCGTTCACCAGTTTCAGGCTGGCTTCAATCTGGGTGGCATACTCTTTGCCCATGCGGATTTCACTCTCAATGGAGTACCAATCCCAACCTGCCACTTTGCGGTTCCCAATGGCGTCCACATCATTTTTGCCGCCACTGTGCTTGCCTTTAGCTTCCTTCTCTTTGCTCTTTTTGTCGTTCTTTTTGTCTTTGTCGTCCTGATCAGATGAAGGTTGCGCCTGGTCCTGGTCGGCTGCGGCAGGCGTTTGGTCCTGATCGGGCTTCGCGTCAGCCGCTGGTTGCGACTGGCTTTGGCTCTGGCCGGTGGCGGCAGGCTGCGACTGACTGGCCGGAGTCTGCGATTTTTGTTTATCGTCCTGGCCGAAAGAAGCGGTAGAGAAAATCACACCGGCAACCAGAATCGCCGAAAGCATGGACAAACGGAATTTCATAGCACACTCCTGCCAGAACGCGCCTGCGACTGGCACAGGCCTATTATAACGCCGGACTTCGCGCGCTCTCTTAATTTAGATTTCTCCAGTTAGTGGTGCGATGCATAATACCTGCTTCCCGGTTATCCGGAAGTCACTGGAAAACCTGGAAATTCCCGTAAAGTTTAGTAAAGTACCAGCCTGAAAGCTTGGCCGTGGCAGTGCGGGAGGACATATGAAGGATTTCCACCCGTCTGGCCCGCCATTCACCATCTGAATCCTGCCGCGCTGTAATCAGGACTTCCTGGCCTGCGCTCAGGCAGCCAGAATTGCATTTATGGCGTTGACTTGCGGGGACGTCTTCACCAAAGACCACAGCAGCATGTGCGACTTCCACCCGCCGGAGCGTGTGGTTGCGGCCCTCCACAAATATCCAGCCCGCAACCAATGGCTGGCCAGCTGGCGGATCAATGACCTTGCCCCGGAACGTTCCATCCGCCGGGCAGGCTGGTATGGCAGTAAGGACAAATATCCAGGCAAACATCAGCCCCCAGCACAATCTCATACAAGATTGTGATGCCTGCCTGAGAGATGACATGGGCTGCTAGTCGTAATACTCCAGGCCCAGATGGGTGATCAGTGGCTCGCCCTTAAGATGGCGCAAGGTATTCTTGAGCTTCATCGACTGTATGAACAAATCGTGTTCGGGATAAAGTCCGGGGACCGTCATAGGCGACTTCAGATAGAAACTCAACCACTCCTGAACGCCCAGGCCGCACAGCTCTTCACTGCGCTTGGCCAAGTCCAGAAACAGCACCAGATCAAGCACAATGGGGGCGGCCAAAATCGAATCCCGGCAGAGAAAATCTACCTTGATCTGCATCGGGTAGCCAAGCCAGCCAAAGATATCAATGTTGTCCCAGCCTTCTTTGTTATCACCACGGGGCGGGTAGTAGTTAATACGGACTTTATGGTGGATGTTCCCGTAGAGATCAGGATACAGCTCCGGCTGCAGAATCCGATCCAACACAGAAAGCTTGGATTCTTCCTTGGTCTTAAATGAGCCGGGGTCTTCCAGCACTTCCCCATCGCGATTGCCCAGGATATTGGTGGAAAACCAGCCATTCAAGCCCAACATGCGCGCCTTGAAGCCGGGAGCGAGAATGGTCTTCATAAGCGTCTGGCCGGTCTTGAAATCTTTGCCAGCAATCGGAGCATTGTTGGCCTTGGATAGCTCCATCATCACCGGTATGTCTACCGTGAGATTTGGAGCGCCGTTGGCGAACGGCACGCCTTCCATCAGGGCCGCGTAAGCATAGATCATGGATGGCGCAATATTGGGGTCATTCTTTTCCAGGCCGCGCTCAAAAGCTTCCAGAGATTCGTGAACGGCGCTCTGCTTGAGGAAGCTTTCCGTGGAGGCGCACCAGATCATCACCAGGCGGTCAGCTTTGGATTTCTTTTTGAAATCGCGGATATCGGCGCGCAACTGCTGGGCCAGGTCTTTCTTGTTCTTGCCCTTCTTTACGTGCTTGCCATCCAGCAATTTGACGTAATTGTGGTCAAAAACCGCCTTGCGCGGCTTAATGGAGCGCATGAACGGCTTGATCTTGTTGAGCAGTTCTTTCTCCAGTACGCCGGCGTTCATTGCGGCAGCGTAAGCATCGTCTTCAAAGATGTCCCAGGCAGTGAACACCATATCTTTGAGGTTGGCCAGGGGCACAAATTGACTGATCTTGGGTGAACGGCCATCGGTGCGCTTGCCCAGGCGTATGGTGCCCATTTGTGTGAGCGATCCAATAGGCTTGGCGATTCCCTTGCGGACTGCCTCGACACCGGCAATGAACGTGGTTGCCACAGCGCCCATGCCAACAATCATCACTCCCAGCCTGCCCTTGGCTGGGGCAATCTTTGTTGGTGTTGTTTTTGTTTCAGTTGTCTTGTCAACGGAAGCAGCCATTAATACAGAACCATCCTTATGATGAGTGCAAACCTATTATTTTCGCGTATTGAGAGCGCCTTTTGCAAACTGCTTATGCTACGGCACGCACGCGGTTCTTCCAGTGTGACCACACAAACCATCCCACCCCTGCCAGCAGTAACAGAATGATCACAGCATCCATGCGATGAAACCACTGCTTCAGGCGCGGGTCTTTATCCCAACTTTCGCCCAGCTTCATGCCGATCCAGGCCAACATAAAGCACCATGGCCAGGAACCGGCGAAGGTATAAATGTGGAACCGCAGGCGTGGCATGCGCGCAATGCCTGCAGGCAAAGCGATAAACGTACGGATTACGGGTAATAGCCGTCCGATAAGCACTGCGAGCGTACCAAAGCGGTGGAAAAACCTGTCCGCCATTTCCAGTTCGCGGCGGCCAAGAAACACATGCGCTCCGTAGCGCTCCACCAGCGGACGTCCTCCGTAATAGCCAATTTCATAAGCAATTACAGAGCCCACATTGCATCCCAGAGCGCCGGCCGTGGCCGCCCAAAGCAGATTGAACTCGCCCTTGTAAACCAGAAATCCGGCAAAAGGCATAATGATTTCAGAAGGCAGCGGAATGCAGGCCGATTCAATGGCCATGAGTGCAAGCACGCCCAGATAGCCGGTCTTGGAGATTATGGCAATAATAAATCCGGCCAGCGTGGCAATGATTTTTTGGATCATCCGGTGGGTTCTTTTCTAAAAATCCTGCGAAGCCTGCGTGAATGTATAACCGGGCAATGTCATCCCGCCTTCAGCCTTGGCGACCTTCACGCGAATCGTCTCTGCTTCCGGCGCGCTCACTTTAGCCGGACGAAGCATGGCGTACTGCGTGAATACTTCCGCGTAGACCTTTGTGACCAGGTAGTTGTCTCCGCTTTCGTCACTGCGCCAGACTTGCCCGGCTTGTACTGCTTTGACCATGCAAGAAGACTACTGACTGCCGCGTGGAAAGGTCAATCCGGCAATTTGCCGCTGAACAAACCTTCTAACCCCACAGCCGGGCAGCGGACGCCCACGTAGAACGTTCCAAACAGCGCGTAGACGGCGCTGACTTCATCAAACCGCATCTCATAAATCAATTTCTTAAATATCAGCGGATCGTCGGCAAACAGGTCGACGCCCCACTCCCAATCGTCAAAGCCAATGGATCCGGTGATAATCTGCCGGACCGTTCCGGCATAACGGCGGCCCACCAAGCCATGCTCTTCCATTTGCCGCTGGCGCTCTTCAATCGGCAGGCTATACCAGTTTTTGTCTTCGCCACGCTTCCGGTCCATGGGATAAAAGCAGACATAACGTGCTGGCGGAATCTGCGGGAATAGCCGCGGACGCATCGCTTCGGTCTGGCGGGTAATTGTGTCAGCGACGGCTGCGTCCCATTCCGGGGAATGCGGTTCAATTCCCTGCTCGCGCAAGGTGCGGTACAGCTTCACTGAAGACTCATACAACCCCAGTTCAACCACGGAAAGATAAGACGTGGTCTGCTCCAGATAATCACTCAGACGGAGCTTGGAAATTTCCAGTTCAGCGGCCTTTAACTGGTCAAAGGATTTGCGGAAATGGACCAGCAACAAGTCTCCTTTATGGCCTAATAACGAATACAAAGCGCTTTGGCCGGCTATGTCATTTTCCATCCGCGCCAGTACGGAAGAGGCTTCTGCTGCGATCTCATGCTGCTGGGCCGTCGTAAGTTTGCGCCACTCAGCCCAGCGGAAACGAAACATCTGGTGCAATACGCTGGACCCGTCAATTGTCAGCGGTACGGAGTGTAACGCCCCGCTTAACATCTCCATTTCGGCCTTTGTTGTGGATGCCATTTTCTGCCCCCTCTGCTCTTGTGATTGTAAGCCTACTGCTTTAGATTTTGTGTCTATGCCAGGTGCCAAAGCCAAAGCTGCAAAAGCGCCCGCCGGAAGGCCGGCGAAGACCTTGAAGCCTAAACCAGCCAAACCAGCCGCTAAAAGCCGGTATGACCCAATTGCCCCTGAACGGGTCAAAGACATTCTAAATCGGCTGGACGAGAGATACCCTAACGTCACCTGCGCTTTGCATCATACAAGCGCCTGGGAGCTGCTGATTGCCACAATTCTCTCCGCACAGTGTACAGACGTAATGGTAAATAAGGTCACGCCGGGGCTTTTCCAGAAATATCCCACGCCCCAGGCCATGGCGGCGGCCACGCCGGAACAGCTTGAACCCGATCTGCGGCCTACCGGCTTTTACCGCAATAAGGCCAAGTCCGTAGTCGGCGCTTCACGCGGCATTGTGGAAAAATTCGGCGGCCATGTCCCGGACGAAATGGACAAATTGCTCACCTTGCCCGGCGTAGCCCGCAAGACCGCAAATGTGGTACTCGGCAGCTGGTTCAGGCAGGGCGTGGGTGTGGTGGTGGACACGCATGTACACCGCATCTCCCGCCGCCTGGAGCTGACCCGTGCCGACGATCCTAAAAACATTGAGCAAGACCTGATGAAAGTGGTTCCGCAGCCAAAATGGATCGAGTTCTCCCACCAGATCATTCATCACGGACGGTCGCTGTGTATTGCCAGGCGGCCTAAATGCGCCGAATGTCCGCTGGAAAATATCTGCCATGCCGCGGACAAGACCTGGTCAACGGTGGAGATACATAAGACGGCGCAGCCGTAACAAGATTCCACCGTCTAAGACACGAAGAAGGTGGGACTTAGATGAACGCGAGTGCAATTTATATCTGAGAAGCTATGAAAATGAGAGGGTGGGGAAACTTGAAATTTGTCTGGTCGCTTTTGAGTATGGGTTTGATTGTCTCTACGCT
>DAHUXF010000259.1 GCA_027307295.1 Acidobacteriaceae bacterium | reverse complement strand
ACCTTCGGCGCTTTGAGTGATTTGAGAAATGGAAACGGCCTGCTAGTCTCGGTTCTTGCCCTAGACTCTCATTGCCCAACCGTCATAAACCCAGACGATGAGGTTCCCGACGGCCGTATTCGTCCCGAAGACGCCGGGTGCTCCACTTTTCTGCCTTTCTTCACGAAGTCAATAGGGTTCCCTCGCTCCGCTTCGGGATGTTTTTCAGGATGTTGTTACCGGGCCACAGCTGCCACCAGTTCCATCTTCTTCCGCTTCTCGGCTTCCGCTGCGGCCAGATTAGGCTCAAAGCAGCGGCGGCAGCGAGCTTCATACATTCCAGCCGCACCCACAACAATCAGGTCTTCACTGGCCACCAGCCGTTGCGTATGCTTGGCAGGATTGCCGCATTGCATGCAGATGGCGAGCGTTTTAGTGATCTCATCTGCCACGGCCAGCAGCTCCGGCATGGGATGAAAGGGGCGGCCCAGGTAGTCAGTATCCAGGCCGGCGATGAGCACCCGTTTACCCATGTCGGCCAGACGGACCACGAATTCCACCATGGCGTCGCCAAGAAATTGTGCTTCATCAATGCCAATCACCTCGGTCCGCACATCGAGCTTGGCCTGGACTCCTGCGGCATTGCTGACGGCTTCCGCGTGTATGCGGCCATCGTCGTGAGAGACGATCTGGTCGGCAGCGTAACGCTCGTCAATGATGGGCTTGAAGATCTGTACGCGCTGGCGGGCAATCTCCGCGCGGCGCAGGCGGCGAATCAGCTCTTCACTCTTGCCGCTGAACATGGGACCGCAGATCACTTCAATCCAGCCTAAGCTTCCCCGCATGGCATTCATCTCCAGCTCCCTTTATTACGCGTCGTTTCCGGTCACGGTCATTCCGCGATGTCATGGTGCGATTTCTGCAACGGCTGTCCCTGCCAGCTTGTTACTGGCAAATGCCCTGAATTCGTCAAAAGAGGCAAACACCTCGGTGGCGCAGCCCAGCAGCCAGCCGCTTACATCCTTGATTGGCATTCCGCAGATCAGGTACACCGGAACACCCAGACGATGAGCAAAAGTCAATTCGCCCTGTGTGCCCGCGCCGCGTCCGGCGTGGTGGTCCCAGTAACAGATAATGGCGTCACATTCGTGTTCAATCAGATCAAGGTCATAGGCAATAATTTTCTGGATGGTCTGGCGGAACCGTTCCAGATCGTCGGCTTTCCACGCGCGAAATTCGCGGGCTTCGTCTTCCGTCAGGTTTTTTAATTCGTCTTCGGCTGGATCATACGTTTCATGTCCCAGGGAGTGGAGCACGGGTTTGATTTCCGCGCGCCATCCTTTGCCGAGATCAGGAGAATATTCGATGGAGCCTGCAAGATAGAAAAACATGACGATATGGCGATTGTCAGCGATTCGCCGCTTTGCGTCAACGCAGATTTGCCGCAGTTTGGGACGAGTTTTCCAGAGGCGTGCACAACGGTTTCGGAGGTTGGCATCCGTTCGCCCAAAACAGGAAACCGCTACCGGTTCGCCGGTAATGCTTATTCGTACTTCAACGCTCTCAGCGGCTCAATCTTCATTGCGCGCCGCGCAGGAATCAATGATGCCAGCAGTCCAACGGCGCTCAACAGCAGCGCCACGCCAATCAGCGTGAGCGGATCAGATGGCGTCACGCCTACCAGCAGCGATCCAATGCCGCGCCCGGCAATAAACGTAAGCAGCAGGCCCACCACCACGCCTGCGCCCACCAGAAGAAGTCCCTGGCGGAGAATCATTTTTAAAATATCACTGCGGGCCGCGCCCAGCGCCATGCGCACCCCAATTTCATGGGTCCGTTGTGATGCGGTGTAAGAGATCACGCTGTAAACGCCCACCAAAGCCAGCACCAGGCCCAGTAATCCCAGCGCTAAAGTAAAGCGCGTGCCCATGCGGTATAAGAAGAAGCCATTGGCCCCGCCCAGGGCCTCTTCCATCGTCTGCACGTCGGTCAGCGGCAGCCCCGGAGCCAGATCATGGATTTGCTGTTCCACCACGGGGATCAACGTTTCAGGCGCGCTGGCAGTGCGGAGTTGCAGTGTAACAAACGTCGTTGGGTCCTGCGCCTGCGCCTGATAGAAGAACAGCGTGGTTTCATCCACAGGATCGTTGTAGCGGCCCTGCCGGGCCACGCCAATAACTTCAAGGAAAGGTCCCGTGGCGCTCTGGATGCTGAAGCGTTTTCCCAGCGGGTCCTGGTCCGGCCAGAATTTCTTTGCCATGGCCTCATTGATGATGGCGACTTTCGGGGCCTTCTCTGTGTCCTGCTCCGTGAGCAGCCGCCCGCGCATCAGCGGGATGCGCATGGTCGCAAAATAAGGAGGATCAACCACGTTGTAATATGCCGTGGGAACAACGTCTTTTGTGGGGACGGCGCGTCCTTCCACGTACACTGGGCCGCCCTGGTTGCTATAGCCCATGGGAACGGAAGCGGCAATGCTTACCGACTGCACACCGGGCAGCGTACGGGCCCGGTCTTCCACCTCCCGCAGAAATTGCTGCGTCCGTGGCAGATCAAATCCAACCGTGCGTGTTTCCATGGTGAAGTTGAGTACGTTATGAGGATCAAAACCAAGATAGTTGTGCTCAGCGTTCTGTGCGCTCCGCACAAACAAGCCCGCCACCACCAGAAGCATCAATGACACCGCAACCTGCGCCACCACCAGAGCATTGCGCATGCGGGACTTGCCTGTGCCCAGAACACCGCGGCTGCCCTCATGCAGCACCGTATTGAAATCAGCGCGCGCGGCCCGCCACGCCGGGGCCAGTCCCACAAGCAATCCGGTGGCAAGAGCAATGGCCAGGCCAAAGCTGAAGACATGCCAGTCAAAACTAAAATCAAACCGGATGGGAATATTGGAGACTTCAAGACGGACTGAGCCGACAAGCCGGCTTGCCCAAACGCCAACAAGAACGCCCAGCAATCCGCCAATTGTCCCCAGCAGGATGCTTTCCGTCAGCAGCTGGCGCACAATGCGGATTCTGGCAGCGCCCAGAGCCGTGCGGATGGCCAGTTCACGTTCACGCGCGGTGGCACGGACCAGAACAATATTCGCCACATTGGAGCAGGCCAGCAACAACACCAGGCCAGCCAGAACTGTGAAGAGCACGCCAACAAGCACCAGGCCGTTGGATGGGTCAGGCTCAGGCCGGGCCAAGCGCTCCGGATACAGCCGGTAGCTCACGCTCTTATGCGTGTCCGGATACTGCTGGTTGAGCCGTTGTGCAACCACATTTGCGGAGACTTGCCCTTGTTGCCGGGAGATATTCGGTTTAAGAAATCCTAAAAGCCGCAGATCGCCGGAGTCGCGTCTGGTCCAGTAAGCGTCTTTATCTTTAGGGGACAGGCTTGAAAGCATGCGCATGCCCAGCGGCAAGTATGCCTGCATATCCACCAGGGAATAAACACCGTGAAAACCTTGGGGCGCAACGCCGACCACGGTGACAGATTGCCCATTCATCCGCACCTGCTGGCCAATGACGGACTCATTACCGTTGAAACGTTTCTTCCAGTAGTCGTAGCCCAGGACAACAACATTCTCTGTGCTGCTTTTTTCCGTCTCCGGGCCGTAGATCAGCCTTCCGTACGCCGGCTTGATTTTGAGCGCCGGAAAGTAATTGGAACTGACGTAGCTGACCAGTACGGGTTCTGCTTTATGGTCAACCTCCATGCCGCTCAGGTTAAGCACATAACCGAAGACATCAGAAAATCCGTCCGCCTGGCTGCGAATGTCCTGAAAGTCGGCATAAGAAAATTGCATGAATGGATCGCCGCCCTGGGCCTGTCCACCAAACACCACCAGGCGGTCAGCATTCGCAACCGGCAACGGCCTGAGCATGATGCCGTTCAGCACGCTGAAGATCGTAGTATTCGCGCCTATACCCAGGGCCAGCGTGAGCGCCGCCACCATCGTCATGGCAGGATTCTTGAACAGCATGCGAATTGCATAACGAATGTCCTGAAACAGCGTTCCCATGGGTGATACCTCTGGCACAAAGTAAAAAACGCGGGTATCTAGGCAAGAGCAATTCTTCTGCCCAAACTGGTAAACTCAGCTAAACAATTGAATATCAATAAGATGTATCGTCGATAGCGACCCCGGACCGGGCGCTGCGGGTGTTCGATTCCGGACAATCCATTCCCGCAAGTGAGCATTTGCCTTTTGCGGTATTTTACTCTCTAACGGCCTGCCAATTTGCTTCGTCAATTTGCTTCAGGGAGCGGCAAAGGGCTACCCTAACCAGTTTCGTTCCCAAACGGAGGGGTAATGTTTTTCAACAGAACCGTTAGAACAGCACTCTGGATCGTCCTGGCAGGGGTCACGGCAATCGCGCAGAACGCGCCGAAGGAATCCAAAGGCAAAGCCGCAACGTCTGCCAAAGTTAAGACTGCGCCAACCGTCGCCGAAGCGCAGGCGTTTATCAAAGCAGCGGAAGTGCAGCTTGAGGACCTGGGCGTACGTGCCAGCCGCGCTTCATGGGTCCAGGAAAATTTCATTACCGATGATACAGAGACGATGTCGGCGCAGGCCAATGAAAAGCTGACAGCCGTGGTCACGCAGTTGGCGCTGGACGCCCGCCGTTTTGACCGCCTGAAGATGCCCGCCGAGCTGCAACGTAAATTCATGCTCCTCAAGCTCTCACTGGTTGCGCCCGCGCCGAACAATGACGCTGAACGCAAAGAGCTGACCGAGCTCGCCAGCAAACTGGATGGCATGTACGGGAAGGGCAAATACTGCAAGCCGCA
>DAHUXF010000258.1 GCA_027307295.1 Acidobacteriaceae bacterium | reverse complement strand
CTTTTTCCTCGTCGTTCAGTTTATCGCCCTGGGCCTGCAACTGCTTCTTAAGGTTTTCCACTTCATCATTCAGATTCTTGAGCTCAGTTTGCTTGGGGGTAAACTTCTGCTGGAGAGAGTCAAATTCCTTCTTGCCCTCCGCACACTCCGCAATGGCAGCCTGAATATTGACGATACCGATCTTGGTAGCGCCAGGAGATGCGTTGGAGGCAGGCGAAGCCGGCGTTGCTGCCGCTCCCTGGGCAACAGACGCAATGGGGCAGGCAGCGGTCAATGCCAGACCAAGCGCCAGAAAAATCTTTGCAGGACTCATGTGTTCAGTTGCTCCTTGAGATAGTTACCCCGTCCGGCCCGTCACTGTGGCCCGGCGGAGGGTTACGGCTTTTTCGGCGTAGCGCCACCAGTGGCCGGAGGGCGCGATGCCGCGGCGCCGGCCGGACGTGCAGCACCCGTTGCGGGCTTGGTTGCCGCCGCCACCGGCGATTCTGCATTGTAGGCATCCACCAGTTCCTTGGTGATGTTCGTGTTCGGGCTGGCATACAGCACCGGAGTCTGCGGGTTGGAGACGTCCATCACCACGGAATAGCCATTTGTTTTAGCGTATTTTTCCAGAACATCCATCATCTTCTTACCCAGCCGGTTCACGATTTCCTGTTCCGCCTGCTGGTATTCATTCTGCGCGTCTTCATAATTGCGCTGCAGAACTTTTTGCTTGTCAGAGATGGTCTTGACGCGGTTGCCGCGTTCTTCATCGCTCAGCTTATCGCCCTGCGCCTGAAGCTGCTTCTTGAGGTTTTCCACATCGTCATTCAGCGTCTTCATTTCCGCCTGTTTGGGGGCGAACTTCTGTTGCAGCGCTTCCAGTTCTTTTTTACCTTCATTGGTATTGGCGATTGCATCCTGAATGCTTACGATCGCGACTTTAGTACTTGCGGGGGCGGCAGTGGCGCCTTGAGCCAGGGTGCGGATGGAAGCGCACGCAGTCAGGGCCAGGGCCATTGCCAGCACACGAATTTTGATATTGCTTGCCATGAAGTGTTGGACTCCTTAGATGGTTCTAGCGTAACAATTCGTCGCAATACACGTTTCTATGACGCTAAATGAATGCCTGAAATCTGCGGAGGGGACGAATATCCACAAATTATAGGTGTTGCATCCAAGCAGCGTCAAACCGGTTTTCTCCTTAAAACGTGGTGCTAATGGTGAAACGGAATGTCTTATGTGGTTCCTGCAGCCGGAAATCCGGGGCGAACTGCGCAACGGCCGACTGGAAGGTAAAATCTCCCGCAGCGCCCGCCGGGAACATGCTGCGTGTAATCGGGCTGGGCGAATGCACTGTGGTATTCAGGGTCAGCGGATTCAGCGCGTAATAGACGCGGAAAGGCTGCTGCACAATCGGCAGCAGGACCTGCAGCTCCAATCCTGTGGACATGCGCGGCACATAATTGGTGCCGGAGACGGGTTGCAGGTCTCCGCTGATGGGAATGGGGAAGCCGCCGTTGCACTGGAAATTAACGATTGCCGGGCACCCGAAGACCGTACTGTTCAGCTGCGTGAGCGAATCCGAGCTGATCTTAAGCTGGGAAGGGCGCGTGACAAAGTCCATGCCGAAATCGGCAAACGGAGCCAGAGTCACCGGCCCCACAACGTGAATGCGGTATTCAAAGTTGCTGACAAACTGTGTGTCGCCGCCAGGTAACGTGATGTTATTGACCGGAATGGGAACAGTGACGCTTCCACGCCGGGGGTTCGAGGGATCAAGCGGGACCGCGCTGCCATCGGGATTCGTCAGCGTGAAATTCTGCACTGTATTCACGAAGACGTATGGAGAAACCGTGCGCACGTCAAACCCGCGCAGGTCATTTTCCCCGCCCATATAGAAGCGTTGGTACGGTGGCGCTTCTGACCCTCCAAAGCCATTGATGAAGCTGGCCTGAAGCCGGACGCCGAAGGTGTTTTGATGGTACAGCGGCTTCCATTGCGTATAGGCAATTAGCGGGCGGTAGAATTTTACGTTTCCGCCCAGGCCGGCGATCTCACTGGAAATAAACAGGCTCTTGCCACGGTGCGGACGGATGGGACTATCAATGGTGCTGAAACCGAAAGATGGCGTGATTGAACTGGTGATGATACCGTTCAGAGCATTGGGGCCTGAGATGTTGCGGAAATTAAGGGTCTGGAACAGGTTGCGGGAAGCGTCACTGAAAGTGTTGATGGTGGTGTTGTCCAGGGTGTAAGTCAAGCCCACGCGCTTGAAAGAATGCCCCAGCAGGTAGCTGCTGGAGGCTGTGAATCCGGTGCTGGACTGGTTGTAATTCAGCAACTGGTTAAGTACAGACTGGGGCAGATTCAGGTTCTGTCCCGCAGTGATGGAGGCTTGCCGCGCCTGATTGAAATCGAATTTGCGGCTGTACACCGTGAACCCCAGCGTCAGCGGACGGTCAAACATATAGGGCTCAGTAAAACCGAATAGCAAAACGCGGGAAAGACTGCCTACGTTGCCCTGCACCTGCAAAGTTTCACCCAGGCCAAGGAAGTTATTGGTTTCGTAATTCAGGCCGATGAAGGACCCTTCCAGCCCGCTAACGCCGCCCGTGAGTCCAATACTGTTCTTGCCCTTTTCTCTCACCTTCACGGTCAGGTCCACGGTCCCGTTCTTTGCATCCAGTTTGCGTTCGGTATCTTCTTCCGCTTTCAACGGGTCAAAATAATTCAACTGGTTCAGGCGCAACACGCTGATGTCCCACAGGCGGCTGTTGAATACCTGGCCTTCCTGTACCAGCAGCTCGCGGCGGATCACGCGATCGCGCGTGGTGGTGTTGCCCTGGAACTCAATGCGGCGAACGTAATAGGCCTTGCCCTCTTCCATTTCAATGTTGAGGGTAATCATCTTATGTTCATCGTCAATCTCCGTGGTAGGCACGGATGAAAAGTCGATGAACCCGATTTCACCATACGCCTTGCGCAGGTTGTCCAGGCCTTTGCCGACCAGGTGCTTGTCAAACGTGTCGCCATCTTTGATGGGGAACAGGGTGCGCAGCAGCTGTTTGTTGGCGATGGCTTTGTTATTGGTAAAAGTAATGGCCTTGAGCGTGAACTTATCACCTTCGTCAATCAGCATGGTGATGTCCATTACCTTGCCCTGTCCCTTTTGAATCAAGGGGACGTGGAACTTGCCCTTTACATCCCGCAGTTGGGTCTTGGGGTCGTCAACAATGGCTTTGAAGTAGCCGTGCTGCTGCAGAGCATCGCGGACTCGTTCTGTGTCTTCTTCCAGCTTGGATGCGTCAAATGTCTTGGCAAAAACACCTTCCAGAAAGATGGAATTAGGAATTCCAATGGGATGCAGGTTCTTCATGGCCGCGCGCAACGTACGGCTGTTTACGTGTTTGTTGCCCTGGAACCGGATGGCCCCCACCTTGATCTTGGGACCTTCCTTCACATTGAAGGTCACAGAAACGGCAGCCGGGGGCACTTGCTGCACCTGCATGGTGATATTGGCAAACTGGCGCCCATGTTCTGACAACAGTTGCAGCAGGACCACCTTGGCCTTGATGACCTTAGTCGGATCATAAGGACTGTCCACGGTTAATCCGACTTTGACTTTTTTAAAGCGTTCCAGTACATCGCTTTGCGAAACAGAGTCCAATCCGTGATATTCAATGGTTCGGATGGTCGGCTTTTCACGGACGTAAATGTGAATGGTCCAGCCTTTGGCCGTCTGCTCACGTTCCATTCTGACATCTTCAAAATAGCCGCTGTTCCATATGGAACGCAGATCGCGCTGCAAAGCGGCTTCATCATAAACATCGCCCACGCGGCTATAGATGCGCGATTTCACCGTCTCAGTGGGAATGCGGCGGTTTCCGCTGACGTCAATGTTCTCTATGGTTTGGGTTTGAGCGGCCTGGGGAACGGCAATCGCCGATGGAACCAATCCGAATAGAAAAAGACCAAGGATCAGCGCCAAGGGCCCGATCCGCGCAGCAAGCTTAGGACTGGTTTCCTCAAAATACGACTGTATATGACTACCCTCAGAACAAGGTGGGAAAAGCCAGATTATACGGGAGTTATCGCTGAAGTGCCACTTGGACATGTCCTTCTCTCTCAAAATTTTCTGCCCGGCTGGCCATCTTACAGGCGGTCTACTCCCCGATACTTGGAACGAGGCGCAGCGAGGAACTTGCAATGATTTTTTGCGTACCCCTGAATAAAGAGACTAATGGCCCACGGGCATCAGAAGGCTGCTAACGCCGCCGATACCCGTACAGCTTCCTCAATGAACCAGCAGCATGTGACCTAGGTGTCAGGAAGCAGTGATGCGCTCCACATCTACCAGGCAGGAGTAAAAAGTAGCGCCTTCACCGATGTCAGTCAGCGTCTCAGAAGTCAATTCGTTGATGCTTTTGCCGTCCGGGCTGAAACGCGCCGCGTTAAGGCGGGCTGCCACCACGCCTGGCTGCACCGCGCCATTCACATGCGCCCGCAACCGGACCTCGCCGCGCTGGTTAAAGACCCGTATCCAGTCGCCTTCATGGATGTTGCGCCGTTTCGCGTCTTCTGTATTGATCTCCAGAAGCTCAGGCTGTTCCATCTTTTGCACGGAAGGGATATTGGTAAATGAGCTGTTCAGGAAGTTATCTGCCTTGCGTGGAAGCAGTTCCAGCGGGAACTGTGCCGCCTTCTCTGAGTGACGGGATTCCAGCGGCGGAACAAACGACACCACCGGGTCCATTCCGCGCGCGGCCAGTTTTTCACTATAGAGCTCC
>DAHUXF010000257.1 GCA_027307295.1 Acidobacteriaceae bacterium | reverse complement strand
CTCACGCTCCACCGCGGCAACCCGTCCGCGACAGACCTGGGTAGACTATGACAAGCGGCAGCGCATCATGCGGCTGCGTGTGGTCTCAGAGCGCGTAGTGCAACAGCTTACGGCGCGCGATCGCGCCTTCTTTGACGCGTATACCAAAGGCGTGAACGCTTATATTGATCAGCACCAGGACAATCTGCCCATTGAGTTCCGCGTTCTTCGCTATAAGCCGCGTGCATGGACCTCCGCTGATTCCCTGCTGATCGGGATCGGCATGAGCCAGTTGCTGAATCCGCAGTTTGAGATTGAGTACTGGCGGGAGAAGATCGGGGCCAAACTCTCTCCTGAGTTGATGGCTGACCTTTATCCACCAAGTTCGCCGCGTGACCATCCGCCAGCCAGCGAAGCAGGGTTGGAAGCGAATGCTCCCCGCACTCCGGCCCGGACAGGCAAGGCCAAGGCTCCCGCGCAGCGCAGCAGCATGACCGCACCCGCCAGCCAGGACCGCTACACTCCCCTGCAAGACGCTGACACGTGTGAGGCCTGCCTGCCTGGATCAAACAACTGGGTGGTCTCTGGTGCGCACACAGTTTCAGGAAAGCCGCTGCTCTCCAATGACATGCATCTGCCGCACCGCGTGCCCGGCGTATGGTATGAAGTGCAATTACACTCCGGTGACTTTAACGTGGAAGGCTTCTCTCTGCCCGGATTGCCGTTTATCAGCGTAGGACACAACCAGCGCATCGCCTGGGGCTTCACCAATCTCCAATTCGACGTTCAAGACCTTTACATTGAAGACTTCAACACCGCCGGTGAATACCAGACCCCAAGCGGATGGCAAAAGCCTGAGATCGACCACCAGATCATCAAGGTAAAAGACGAGTCTGATGTCGCGTTTGATGTGGTTGTAACGCGCCATGGACCCATAGTTACCAGCCTGCTTCCCGGAGAGACGCGCCAGATCGCGCTGGGATGGCTAATCTATGATCGCCAGGGCATCAGCGTGCCTCTGTTTGATCTTGATGCTGCGCAAAACTGGGAGCAGTTCCGCAAAACCCTCTCCGTGTTTGCCACGCCTTCACAGAACGTTGTGTATGCTGATATTGACGGCAACATCGGTTATCAGCCGATGGGCTTTGTGCCTATCCGCGCCAGCGGTGACGGCACCCTGCCTGTCTCCGGCGCTGACGGCAAGCATGACTGGACCGGATACCTGCCTTTTGACAAGCTGCCCAGCTTGTATAACCCGCCTTCAGGCATCATCGCTACGGCAAATGCCAAGATCACTCCGGAAGGCTATCCGTATGAGCTGTCCACGCAGTGGTTTCCACCATACCGCACAGAGCGTATCTACCAGGTCTTGAAGTCTGACAAAAAGTTTACTCCCGCGGACATGCTCGCCCTGCAAACCGACATCACTTCAGACTACGACCGCTTTTTTGCGGAAAAATTTGTATACGCTATTGACCACAGTTCCAGGACCACAGACCGGACACGCGCAGCCGCAGGAGTAATGCGCGGATGGGATGGGCAGATGCTGGCCGAGTCAGCCGCACCCACCATTGAAGCACGCACGCGCCGCTATCTATGGGAGATGCTGCTGGAGCCCAAGCTTGGCAATGATTGGGAAAACTATGACTGGTCAGAATCGTCCGTGGCATTAGAAAATATCGTCAAGGACCAGCCGTCGCGCTGGCTGCCGCCCGGTTATGCCAACTTTGATGACCTGCTCACCGCCGCAGTTGAACGCGCGCTGAAAGACGCCCCCACTGATCTCAAATCGTGGAAATATGGCGAGGCTTATCCGGTGGCGATACAGCACCCGGTGTTCAGCGGACTACCCCTATTGCACGGCCATGAAAACATTGCCGGGCCGGGAGTAAAGCCACAGTCAGGTGGCGGCTTCACGGTCAAGCAGGTTGGACGCGGATTTGGCCCTTCCGAGCGCATGACTGTGGACTTCTCTAACCTTGATGCCTCAACCTTCAACATCGTGCTGGGCGAATCCGGCCAGCCCTTCAGCCCGCATTATCTTGACCATTGGGATGCCTGGTACAACAACAAGACATTTGCACTGGCGTTCTCTGATGCGGCTGTGGAGAGCACAAGGACGCACGAACTGCGGCTGGAACCCGGCAAGTAGCACTTACATTAAAGTCAGGAACCCTAAGCTCTCGTTGATACCATGGGAATCGGCGTTTCGCTGGTGGCGTTTCTCAGGTTGAAAATGAGTATGCGATGACGTGCCTATTGGCACCCATGCGTATTGGCAGACAGCATCCTGGGCTGCAAATAAATCAGCGTAGTATATGACGGCTCAAAAGTACCGGCGCTACGGGTCAATCAAAACTGCGTCAACCGCTTTGCCGATCACGTCAATCTGAGTTGCCGTTTTGGCGTCTGTAGTGGTATCGAAAATATCCAGTTCACCACCCTGAACAATATAGATGACATTACGCCCGGAAATAGGCTGAAGGCCGGTAACGTCAAAGTTCTGGCGGAAAGAAGATTCTTCCGGAAATACGGTGCTGGAGTTGCCAGTGTTAAAAATGGTCAGGCAACCGCGAACCGAGTTGGCGGCGGTGCCGGGATCGACCGTGCATGTGGCAGCGCCGATATAAACCTTATTGTTGACCAGCGCCATGGTCTGGTGGAGGCCATCGGTAATTGGGACAGGTGTGCCTGCGGTAAGTGAACCGGTATTAATGACTGTCAACGTGCCACAGCGGGAGAGCGGGCAGGCCGGTCCCGGACCAGTGAGTGCGTTCGCCCCCTGCGGGGTGCCGGCAACGTACAGGCTGCTGCCGTTGAACAAGCCTGCTGTAGCGCCGGGAACAGGGATCGGCGTACCAAGTGCCGCCGTAAACCCATTCAGGGTAACAGGAACCACGCTCGGCGGGTTAGGCACTCCGCCCGTGCTTGTACCGCATTCGCCAGCGCAGTTCAGAATAAAAATCTGCGTGTCACTGGCGCCGAAAACGCCGCTAATGGGCTGGTCAAGTGACGGATCAGTAACTGTTATAAAGCTCACACTCGATGTATCGAACACATAAAAAGTGTGGGTATTCGGTGCAACCTGGGCCTGCGGATCGGGAAATACCAACAACTTTGTGCCATTGGGACTCATGACCAGGTGGTTCGCATTGGTGATGTGAAAGGTAATAGGAAAGATGGTCCCGGAGGTAGTGTCCACGGACTGGACCGCATTGTTGTTGCGCTCGGCCACCCAAAGTCCCTTGCCGTCAGTGCTCATGGTGATGTCGTTCACCGTATCGGCGAAAACCGGCGAGAAGGTCACGGCTTCAGTAGCGTTATCAATAATGGTAACGGTACTGCTGCCGCTGCCCATAACGCCCGTAGTGCCTTTTGAGGTGACGATCTTGGTGGGCGCTGTCACGCCGAAAGTCTTGGTAGAAAGCGCATCTTTCTGTGCATCCATCACGGTGACGACGCCGGTCTGCTGATTGGAAAGCAGAACACGCTTCGTCAGCCCGCTGGGTTTAGGCTTTTGGGAAGAGCTGGCGTTGTAGCTCCCGCAGCCCGCGATCGTCAGGGTCACAAGCGCGACCCATGCCACTAAGACATATTTTCGCATTCGCTATTGAACCGTTTCCTCTGTGAAACCAGTCACTTATGGTGAAATCGCGATTATAACAGAGCGAGTTTTTGCCGTTTGTGCAGACCGTACGCCACTCCGGGACATCCGGACGCCGCAGTCTTGCCCTGCATCAGACAGGGATATCCCGCAACACCAGAGAACGCTTCTGCACGCGCTTTATGCACAAAAAATTGCCACTCCCTGTGCAGGGATGGCCGGGGACAACTCTGGTGGGGTATTCTTGAGCTTAATCCAATGACTTTAGACCTGCTAAGCCGGCTGAAAGATGGACCCGTTTTATGTGATGGCGCCATGGGAACGCTGCTCTATGCCAAGGGCGTCTTCATTAACAAGTGCTATGACGAGCTGAATCTCACGCAGCCGGACCTGATACGTAATATCCACAACGAATACATGAATGCCGGCGCTGAGGTGATTGAGACCAATACCTTTGGCGGAAATTCTTTTCGCCTGGCACGCCATGGATTAGCGCACCAGGTGGCGGAAATCAATCGCCAGGGCGCAGCTCTGGCGCGCGCAGCCGCTGACGCGTTCAACCTGAAAAAGGCATCCAGCGTTCTTGTGGCTGGTTCAGTAGGGCCGTTGGGCATCCGCATTGAGCCGCTGGGAAAGACATCACGGGAAGAAGCGCGAGCCTCTTTTCGGGAGCAGATCACGCCACTGATCGCCGGCGGCGTGGACGTCCTTATGCTGGAAACCTTTGGCTATCTGGAGGAGCTGCATCAGGCAATCCTGGCCGCGCGCGAGGTTGCTCCAACCATCCAACTGGTGGCGCAGGTCACCATTGACGAGGACGGCAACTGCCTTGACGGCGCCAGCCCGGAAACTTTTACGGCCAAGCTAAATGACTGGGGCGTAGACGTAATCGGCTGTAATTGCAGTGTTGGCCCGGTGGCAATGCTGGAAGCCATTGAACGCATCCGGCGGCTCACAGACAAGCCGCTGGCCGCGCAGCCGAACGCCGGCATTCCCCGCAGTATTGAAGGCCGCAACATTTATTTATGCTCGCCGGAATACATGGCCAGTTATGCGCGCAAGTTTGTCAACGCAGGCGTGAATCTGGTGGGCGGCTGCTGCGGCACTACTCCGGAGCATATCAAGGCCATGAATGCGGCCTTACGGATGGCCGACGCAAAAGGCAGGACCAGCGGCTTTCGTGTGATGACG
>DAHUXF010000256.1 GCA_027307295.1 Acidobacteriaceae bacterium | reverse complement strand
AATGGCGTTGCTGATCTGTTCTTTCTTCTGGCTGACGGCATCTTTGCCGCGGTCAACCCACTGGCTCACGGATTCGCGAGCTTCACGCCCACGGTTCTTCAGGTATTCTGAGCCCTCCTGGGCCGTGTTTTTGATGGCCTCGCGCGTTTCGCGTCCGGAACGCGGAGCATAAAGAACGCCCATTAATGCGCCAAAACCGAGCCCGGCAAGAAACCACATGAAGCTATTACTGTTATCTCTGTCCGACATCCAATTACCTCCACAAGTTAGCGATGTTAACACTCGAACCTTAGGCAATTCAAATACTCCAATCGTCCCATGGTGGTACAGTTTTATCGACAGCTCATCGCTGACGCGATGACGTCTGCCAATGGTCCCATGGTGTGCCTGCGACGGACGCACGGGATATGACCACCATCTCATTTACAACCTCTTTACACCAGACTGTCAGGCATTTTACCCAGCCAGCAGAGAAAACATGTTCAGATGAACTCATCACGTTCCTGGAGGCGTGAAGAAGAATGGCAGTACCACGTGAGTTGGGGTTGCGATCAGGAGTTCGGCACAGTCATAAAACAGCTTTATCTTTAATTCATTCAATAGTGTTGGGCTTTATTCATAGTTGCAACAGATTGGAACTATTTTCACGGAGAAAGGACCCACAATGAGAACATCCCTTTTGAAATTAACTGCATTCCTTGCCCTGGCGAGCGCTGTCGTCGTGGCACAGCAAAAGACACCGCATGATCCGGCAGAAATGGCGCAACATCACATCAACATGCTGGCCAAACATCTGTCGCTGTCGCCACAGCAGCAACAGCAGGCAACCGCACTTTTTACCCAAACCTCCGCTACGGTTCAACCGCTGCATGACGCGATGAAGACTGCGCATCAAAATCTTCATGATGCGGTCCAGAAAAATGACACAGCTTCCATTGAGCAGATTTCCAACACCATCGGGAATCTTATGGCGCAGATAACCGCGGCGGAAGCCAAGGCGCATGCTGCGTTCTACCAGACGCTTACACCCGAGCAGCAGACCAAACTGGGCCAGATGGATATGCACCATGGGCCGGGCATGCATGGCCATGGCATGCATGAGCACGGCGGCATGGAAGGTCACCCTCCAGGAGCTTCTTTCTAATGACCTTTTGACCGCCATTGGAGCGGCAGGCGGGCCGGTAGTGTGGGCCTGCCTGTCTCTCGGATTTTTACGCTGTCACGCCTGCTTTGGGCAGCCGGCGAATGATTATAGATATTTACAACAACTTTACATGGCCTTATCCGGGCCTTTACCCGGCATGACCATCTTTCCGTTTAAGCTTTTAAACCAGCAAAGGTGTCAGATGTCGGTGAGTAACGCCGTTCTCAACGCCAACACGTACAACATGACCTCTCCCATCGCCAGGAAACGAGCACTGGTGGTGGATGATTCTGAGACGATTTTGCATGTGGTCTGCTCCCTGCTGGAACATAATGATGTTGTGGAGATCGCAGCCAGGGCGGTAAGCGGCCGGCAGGCGATTGAGATTGTGCCGAGGCTCCGGCCTGACCTGGTGCTTCTGGACGCAGATATGCCGGGCATGAGTGGTTTGCGGACCACGCTTTTTCTTTCCCAGGTGCATCCACGTTTGCGGATTATCCTGATGTCCATGGATACAGGCACGAACTTCCGGGAAGCCTGCGCCCGGTGCGGCGCCAGTGCTGTGATCTACAAGCCAAAGTTCCTGCGCCAACTCAGCGCCTTGCTGCAAAGGCCTCTGCTGCGGAGCAGATTCGCTGTCCCCGTCCTGGAGCGCGAAGGTTGCAAAGGAGAAGATTTGAAGCGACCCCTATAATGAATGAAGGCGAGACAGGGATGAGTAGCGTTGTATTTTTGAAGCGGCTATCCCGGGGTTGCAATTCTCATGACCAAGCCACGGACCATCAGATCAAAGATCAGGCCGCAGATCATTCATCCACACATCAAAGAGCGTCTGCTGCGATGGGTGGCCGTGCCCGCGCTGGTAGTCGTGTTGGCGGTGCTTGCGGTGCTGCAATATCACTGGAGCAGGCAGGTAAGCGATGCCACCCGCGCGCAGATGGAATCCAATCTGCATATTTCTTTAGCGGGGTTCCGCCAGGACTTTGCCCGCGAGCTGGGTTCTGCCGCCGTGGAGATCCGGTCTGTAGTGGACAATTCCAGCTCCATCAAGCCTGCCGAACTGAAAGAGCAGTTCCATCATTGGCAGCAGACTGCGGCCCATCCCAATCTGGTTTCACATATATATCTCTGGCAATATCCTATAAGCCAGCTTCCGCTCAGGTTTGATCCGGTGAGCGATCAGTTCCAGCGCATGGCATGGCCTCCTGAATTTGAGCCGCTGCAACAACGTCTGCTGGATCTGACAATGGCCTATCATTCGTCCATGATCCGGGACCACGATATGGTCGCGCACGGCGAAAGGCCCCGTCGTTCAGAACGGCCTCATTCGCGCAACTTAAACGCGGGGCGCGGGAACATGCATGGCGGCGCCATCATGCTACCCGGTCATACCATGGATGCACTCATTCCGTGGGCCGTGGAACAATCCATTCCAGCGCTGGCTCATCCAATACGACGGCATGCGGTTCTGGGCGATCCTTCCTCTCCCATTGTGATCACATGGCTTCTGGTCCAGTTGAATCCTGACGTGCTGGAGAAAGAGATATTCCCTGAGCTGGCACAGAAATATTTTCGCGGATCATCTGGTATGCAATATCACGTTGCCGTGCGGATCCAGGAAAATGACCAGCGGCGCGTCCTTTATTCTTCCGATGCAGGATTTGGGGAAGACAACAGCGTCCCGATGGATGCCACCATGAATCTGATTGGTCCTGCGTTTGGGCATGGCGGCCCACCCGACCTTGGGCATGAATTGTTTTCTGCACCGGCGCAGGGCGAGCATGGTCCTCCCTATGACGACAGACGCGCTGCCCCGGAACGGCTGCCCCGGTTTGAGCCAGTACGATATTCCAACAATAGCGTAATGTGGCAGATCAGCGCCAAACATAAAAGCGGTTCCGTTGAAGCTGCTGTGGCCGGTCTGCGCCGCCGTAACCTGATGGCCAGCTTTGGCGTGCTGGGCGTGCTGGCCATCACCATGGGCCTGATCCTGGTGGCCAGCCAGCGGGCGCGCAAGCTGGCCAGGCTGCAAATGGATTTTGTGGCCGGCATCTCGCATGAATTGAGAACGCCGCTGGCAGTGATTTCTTCCGCGGCGGAAAATATCGCCCACGGCGTGATTGAGGACAGGCAGCAGTTGCTGCGCTATGGAAACTCAATTGTGAAACAAAGCCGGCAACTGGCCCATCTGTTGGAGCAGGTGCTGCTGTTTGCCTCCACGCAGCAGGCCCAGAGTCATTATGATCTGGGGCCTCTCAACGTGATTGATGTGGTGGATGTGGCCCTGGACGGCACCGCAGGCATCATGACCACCGCAGGATTCACCGTAGACCGGCGCATTGAGGCCGGGCTGCCCCTGGTCAAGGGCGACTTTAATGCCCTGGTGCAGAGCGTGCAAAATCTCATCACCAACGCCGTGAAGTATGGAGGCGAGAAGCAGTGGCTGCGGATCTCGGCCCGATCCGTCCGGGAGAAAGGGCTGGTCAGCGAGGTGGAACTTGCCGTGGAAGACCAGGGACTCGGCATCAGTAAAGAAGAGCTGAAACATATCTTTGAACCGTTTTATCGCAGTCCATCGGTCAGTCAATCCGGAATTCACGGCACAGGACTGGGCTTGCCGCTTGCGCGCGCCATCGTTGAGGCGATGGGTGGACGCCTGACCGCTACCAGTGAGCCTGGAATGGGAAGCACGTTTTCCATTTACCTGCCGGTTGCCAAAGAGCACGCGTTGGAACAAGCACAGCCAGCGGCGGAAAAACATGCCGGGGCGGAGCCCGAGCTTCCCAGATGACAGAACACGTTTTGCTGATAGAAGACGAAGCCGACCTGCGCATGACATTGTGCGACCGTCTGAAGGCCGAAGGATACGTGGCAGAATCCGCGGCGGATGGCGATGAGGGGTTGCAGAAAGCGCTGCGCAAGGCCCACGATCTCATTATTCTTGACGTGATGCTGCCCCGGAAAAATGGCTTTGATGTTTGCCGCGATATTCGCAACGCCGGCATCGCGACTCCCATTATTATGCTCACGGCGCGCGGTCAACTGGTGGACAAAGTGCTGGGCCTGAAGATTGGCGCGGACGACTATCTCACCAAGCCATTTGAAATCCTTGAACTGCTGGCGCGCATTGAGGCCCACATCCGGCGCGGCACGTCACAACCGGCAAGAGAAGCCGTGGTGCTGCAATTTGGAGCGCTCCGTGTGGACCTTAAAGGGACAACCGTTTCTCGGAATGGGAAAGCGGTCCCGCTTTCCGCGCGCGAATTCCAGCTGCTGCGGTATTTTGCGCAGAACCCCGGCACCACGCTTTCACGCGAGGTCCTGCTCAGGGAAGTATGGGGCTATAGTGAAGATACCTTCACGCGTACCGTGGATGTCCACGTTGGCAGCTTGCGCCAGAAATTGGAAAAAGATCCTAAACAGCCTGAGTTGATTGTTACTGTGCCCGGTCTGGGCTATAAGTTTGTGGCTTAAGCTAACTTTACAGATGTTGCCTCCTACATGAGTGAACACCTGAATTACTCCTACGTGTAAACCCGGATTACTCTGGGTGTAAAAAAGATGTAAACCCTATGGACTTCAATGTGGATGCGGGTAAAAATCACTTCATGTCCCAGGAACTATGCCCGCACGGAGTGGAACT
>DAHUXF010000255.1 GCA_027307295.1 Acidobacteriaceae bacterium | reverse complement strand
AAGCAGCGAGGCTTATCGCGCGCTCAACGGGCTGGCAGAGGTTTTCGCGGAACACCAGGATTTTTGGTGGAAGGACTTTCTGGCAGTAACCGGAGTAAGTGATCTTTCCGCTGTGCGGGAACTCAGTGATGCCCTGAAGAACAACGAACAGGGCCGGTATGATGAGGCGCGACCGCAAGCGCATCATGCCGGCATGACATTTGCCCAGCACGGAAATTTACCAGCACAACTGCTTGCGGGGTTCGCCGAGGTTTATGCGGTCAGGAATCAACTCAAGGGCGAACAATGCCTTATGCTCGTGGCTCCATTTCTAGAGAAGGTCTCCGGCACATCTTACAGTTGGCTGCATGCGCAGTTGCTTTTAGAAACCGCGCAGTGCCGCAACTTCCAGGTGGACCTGGCAGAATCTGATAACGATGCAAACCAGAGTTTGGCCATTGCGGACAAGGCCGGCCTTCCTGTACAAAAAATGCGCGTCTTTGGAATTTCCGCTGGAATGAAGCACCAGCAGGGAAGGTGCAATGAGACATGGGGCCTGAGTGTGGAAGGTCTTGGCCAGTACTGGAAAGGCAATTACCCTTCAGAGCGGCTGGACCAGTTTTATTCAGTTATGTGGCAATGTGCCCGTGAAACAGGCTCCCTGGTTCTGGCAGAGACTCTGCTGCGCCACACCATTGCGATGCGCGAAGCGCCAAACACCGCCATTCCGCGAAACACGATTCGAGAGGGAATGCTTCATTTGCGGCTGGCAAATATTTTGCTGGCATTGAAGGAGCAGGAACGCGCAGAGGAAGAAAGTAAAAAAGCCGGCGTTCTGTTAAATACAAAAGAGGTTTATCCGAAAGACTATATCCTGCGCGCAAAAATTGAGCCCGCCGAGCTCCAATTGCAGCACGGGGACGCAACGCTTGCATTATCAACGCTTCAGCCGGTTGAAGCCTTGCTTCAGACAGTCCAGGACAAATTCATCGCGCTCAACTATTACCGTGTACTGGGTAATATTTATTGGGAAATGAGGCAGCTTGACAAGGCCCTTCCTGCCTATCAGTCAGCCATTGGTTTAACAGAAGGGTCTCTCGCGAACATTATGGATGGTCCGGAGCGCCTGGCCTGGCTGCGGGCGGCTGATGAGTGCTACCGAGGCGTGGTGCGCGTTTTACTGGAGCAGAAAAAAACTTCAGAAGCGTTGGACCGCTGGGAGTGGTATCAGGGAAGGCCCTTGCTGCAAAATCTGCACACAGGATATGGAGCTATCCCTCCAAAAGAAGAAGCGCGCTCTGATAGAGATGGTTTCGTCAATACTCCTGTGAATGTTCGCTTGAGCTACGCCTTATTCAAGGATGGCTTGCAGACGTGGGTAAGAAATGGCTCAGGTGTTCAGGGAGCATGGGTAGATCTGAAGCAGGATGATTTTGAGCGGACAGCCCGTGAATTTGTAGAGCGTTGCGCCGATCCGGACTCAAGTTTAGATGATCTGCAGGAGCAGGGGACATGGTTGTATTCAAAGTTATTGCAACCCATCATGCCTTATCTTGCTGAATCAAAAACTGTGACAGTGGAACTCGATCGTTCGTTTTACAACCTGCCCATGGAAGCACTGCGCAGTCCATCAGGACATTATTTCGGCGAACAATATTGGATAGCGTATTCTCCGGGGACACAGACCGAGCAGCGCCTGCGTTTCCCGGCGAGGATTGACCGGCAGGCCGCCGTCATGGTCCTGGATGCTTCCCGCGCTCCGAACTCCGGGTATCTGCCGGGAATTGAAGCTCAGCGAGACGTTATTCAAGGAATATTCCCGCGGACCAACAACGTTGATTCCATGGTTATAACCTGGCCGCGCCTGCAACAACAGCTGCCTACGGAAGCAATTGTCCACTATATGGGGCACGGAAAACCAGACGGGAGTGGAACCTCCCTTGCCTTCAGCAAAGGCAGGTTTCTGGCGGCGAAAGATCTTACTCCGGGGCTATTTCCTCGCGCGCGGTTAGTTGTGCTGGCGGCGTGTTCTACGGGCAAAGGCAGTGAAAACGGGCTCTGGGATGCGGACAACCTTGTTCATGCCTTTCTCGCAGCCGGCGTACCGCAGATTGTTGCCACGCATTGGAACGTTGATTCCAGCACAACCTCCACTTTTATGGTCAGCTTTTACCAGAACCTTGGCTCCGGGAGAACAGTTGTCGAGTCGGCATTTGCCGCTCGCAAAGACATATTGACACATATGCCACATCCCTACTATTGGGCTGGATTCAGTGTAAGCGGAAGAGTAAATTAGCATTGCCCATCTGAAAACAAATCATCGAATTTACGTCGGCCCTCCAGACTGGTACGCGTTCTTCTGGATGCTGGCAGAAGAAGGAAAAATGAATCGACGCGATATTTTGAAAGCGCTGACAGTATTGCCGGTTGCCACTGCGCTTGGATGCCGTGATGAAGATAAGAGCCGTCAACCGCTTGGCGTGACTCCCTCGGGGGGCAAGGTGAAAACTGTGCAGGTGCTGCTGGAAGGGCCGTTTGCCGTTGTACTGCACCGGGACAATCCCAACCGGCTTACCGCGTTTGTGCCACGTGCGGACGATACGGCTTTAAAACACGATTTTTACTTCAATGATCCTTCAAAAGCAAAAGAGGCGGTGACTAAAGACACCGCAGGCTACCAGTTCGAGTTGCCGGAAAGTGGGCTTAGACAATATCCCGAACCATATATCAATCCCGGTTTCAATGATTTTGTGGCGCCAACAGAGAATTGGAAGCTTCCCCCGCGCGTAGTGACGATTGATCTCCCCTTTCCCGGAAGCATTAACTTTGGCGGCCGCCCATTGCACGCAAAATTTGTCTCGGGCAAGACGGGCATCATGCCAACCAACTTCATTCTTGAGTATTACGTTGAGGAAACAGAAAAAGTAAAGATGCTCTGCCAGGGAGGCGCCTGTGAGGCTTCGCCGAATTGTCCGCCGGGCATACTCAGGTATTTCTTTGGAGTAGCTCCTCAGATGAAAGAAAAAGAGGCGCGACAGAAGCATGCGGTCGATTTCTTCAATTTCATGCTGCGCACATCTTTCCCTGAATTGGTGGCAAAATATTCGCTGGTTGAACTTGAGCCTTCAGAAGACGCCCAGACAGGCTCTCCAGTTACGCGACCGACCTCGGCGCTCAAGTCCCAGCCAGAGCCATTGGTGCTTCCGGCCGTTATGTCGCCAGGAACTCCAAGACCACGAGTATTGCACGTATCTGAAACCGTGGATTGCCAGTTGGGAGGCTTGCTTGTTCGCACTAATAGTGCGCCTGGCCACTAGATCTGAATATGTACGCACTTCGAGAAACCCAGGCAATTGGATGGCATCATTGCTATTAACGCAATAAACTAGCCTCCAGTTCTTCATATTTAGCGGATTGGGCCTACAGTTCAGCCATGGCTCAGTCCGCTATTTCCTTTTTGGGCTGCGTTTGGCCCTGCCGGGCCAACTAAAAAATAACCATTTTTTTAATTGAATTCTCAAAGGGAAAATTTCCCTGTGCGCGTCTTATGAGGCAAGCGGCGGTTAACGCAAGAATTCATGCATAAGGCTTGCAAAAGTATGGCCAAAAGCCGGAGTCCGCGCGCAACAGATATTTTGTTTCACGGCAATGGATGGACACGAGGCGCAGTATAAGGAGTAAGCAATGGGCACCGCACAGGGTCTGGATTTTCATCAATTTAGTGAAAGCTATCTCCATGGACTCAGAACGCAGGATGGCGAGACGGCAGCACACTTTGTCTCCTACTTCAGCCGCATCCTGCATAACAAGCTGCGCAGGCAACTGGCCTGCCCGGAGCATATTAAAGATGTACAGCAGGAGACGCTCCTGCGCACATGGGCGGCGATCCGCTCCGCAGGCGCGATTCGCCAACCGGAACGCTTTGGGGCATTTGTTACCTCCGTGTGTAATAACATTCTCAGGGAGTCCTACCGCTCACGCGCCCGGACACGAGCCTTGGATGACTTGCAGATGGATCCCGAGGACAAGAGTCCGTCGCCAGATGGCGCAGTGTTGGCCCAGGAAACGCGCCAATTGGTGCAGCAGGTGCTAGCCCGTTTGTCCACGAAGGACCGTAATCTTCTACAGGCCGTCTTCTTTGAGCAGAGAAACAAAGACGAAGTTTGCCGGGAACTGGGCGTAAGCCGGGATTACCTGCGAGTGCTTTTGCATCGCGCAAAGCAGCAGTTTATGGGAATGTATGCGGAGATCATCGTCCCTCGAAAGAACCCTGCCGCTGCGCGGCCAGGTGCGTAAGCCCACACCGCGCAGGACGCCAATGCTTTATTTCCATCACAGTGCTCCTCACCCTCAGAAGCGTGGAAGAATCCATGGCCGCAATTGTTTTTCTCAGTTTGCCAGAAAGCGCGGCAGGATAATGCAGATCAGGAAGAATTGGCCGCGAATCCACGCGAGAAGCGCGAACGCTCTAATTAGTGTAGAGCTGCAGTGACGCCCAATAATAAGGACGCTTGTGAACATCGTCGGCGGTGCGAAGCATGGACAGCTTGGCGGCCCGCAAGGCAGCTGCCGCACTGTCTCTGCTGCTGAGATGCGAATAGAGATCGTCCATCAGTTTGGGCGTGATAGCGTCATCCACCTCCCACATGGCAGCGATGACCTGATGTGCTCCTGCCCGCAGGAAAGCCCACTCCAATCCCACAGTGGCCTCGGTCATATACCATCTCTTGCCCGCGCCATAACATGCTGAAATAGTCACCAGATCGGCGTTCAACTTTGTGGACAAAATGTCGCGGCCATAAAGCTTGTAG
>DAHUXF010000254.1 GCA_027307295.1 Acidobacteriaceae bacterium | reverse complement strand
CTTATGCTCCACGCGTAACTTGCCGTTCAGAACCAGGGTATACTCTTCAAATTCCGGCGTCTGGCCGGGCTCCTGCCAGCCCTGCGGGCTGCGCATGTGAGACACGCTGACGCGCTGCTCTTTGGAATTTACCAGGCCAACATATTCGTCAATGATTTTCGGCAGGTTCCCTGCTGCTTGAACGCGCGTGGGATGTGCAATATGTGTAGGCAAAGCGATCTCCTGATCTGTTCAGACTTGTGTTGAACCGGCACGCTGCGGCTGAGCCAGAAATAAGCCATAGTGAATAGGACTGCGAAAAGCATATCGCCCGCGCCGCTCATCACTACCAACATTGGCGCGGCCCGTTGGAAGCAGAAATTGACTCGCCAACGGCCATGCAAAAAGGTAACATAAGCGGTTTTATTTTCAATGTTGATTTGGTCTTTTAATCACACAGGAGCAATCCATGGTCAGGAAATACACGCTTGCGGTTTTATTTTTTTGCAGCCTGGCAGCCTACGCACAGACGAATGCCGTGGAGCGGCTCAGCGTTGATGCCACAGATGCTCCTCGCAATATTCTGCATGCCACGCTCACAGTCCCGGTTTCGCCGGGCGCGTTGACCCTGGTTTATCCCAAGTGGATTCCCGGAAACCACCGGCCCACCGGCCCCATCCAGAACTTTACCGGGCTGCATTTTAAGGCTGCGGGCAAAGAGCTGGAATGGCAGCGTGATCTTGAAGATATGTACGCTTTCCATCTGCAGGTCCCCGCCGGGACCACCGAACTGGAAGCTTCCTATGACACGATTACCTATAACGGAAAGAGTTCCCTGGCCTCCAGCAAAGTGCTGGACCTTCTATGGAACCAGGTGGTGCTCTATCCGAAGGGCGCAGGCACAGACGCCGTCAAGGTAGCAGCGAGCCTGCGGCTGCCTGTTGGATGGAAGTTTGGCACGGCGCTCATGCCAACGCGGCAAAACGGCGGCTCGGTGGAATTCCAGACCGTATCGCTGACTACGCTCGTCGATTCTCCCCTGATCGCCGGTCCAATTTATCGTCAGGTACAAATTACTCCGGCGGGCGAACCTATCACACATGTGGTGGACATGGTAGGCGAGAGTGAAGAAGCGATTCAGATCACGGACAAAGACATTGCCAGCCTTAAACAACTGGTGAGCGAGACCGGAAAACTCTTTGGCGCGCGGCATTACACCAAGTATCACTTCCTCCTGATTCTGGGCGACCAGACGGCGCACCACGGCCTGGAGCATCACGAGTCCAGCGATAACGGCGCAGCGGAAGACATGTTCAGCAATCCGCACTCGCATGACCTTGAGGCAGACCTTCTGCCGCATGAGTTTGTGCACTCGTGGAATGGCAAGTACCGCAGGCCTGCCGGGCTGGTAACGCCCAATTACCAGGAACCGATGCATGGCGACCTGCTGTGGGTTTATGAGGGACTCACAGATTATCTCGGCAACATTCTGGCAGCACGCACGGGGCTTCGCTCACCGGACGAGTTCCGTGAAAACCTGGCTTACACGGCAGCCATGCTGGACCACCGGGCGGGCCGGACGTGGCGTCCGCTGCAGGATACAGCCACTTCAGTGCAAAGCCTGTTTGCCGCCCCTGTGGAATGGACCAACTGGCGCCGCACGGCAGATTACTATCCTGAAGGCTACCTGATCTGGCTGGAAGTGGACTCTTTGATCCGGCAACAAAGCAACAACCAGAAATCCTTGAATGATTTTTGCCGGGCCTTCCACGGTGGCGAAAGTGGCCCTCCTAAAGTGGTTCCTTATAACTTTGATGAAGTGGCCGCCACATTGAATAAAGTGGTCCCCAATGACTGGGCCCGTCTGCTACGCGAGCGTCTTGATTCCAAATCGCCGCAGGCCCCGCTGGGCGGGATCACGAACGGCGGCTGGAAGCTGGTTTATACCACGGAGAAAAACATGACGATGGAATCGCGCGAAAAAGCCAGTGAAAGTATTGATCTGAGCTTTTCTCTGGGCCTGCTGGCGACCAAAGAAGGCGAAGTGCGCGACGTGATCCCCGGCACACCGGCCTATGCCGCCGGACTGGCTCCGGGAATGAAGATCATCGCGGTCAATGGCCGTAAATGGTCCAAAGACATTGTCCGCAATGCCTTGCAGTCCTCGTTGACGCATCAGCAGCCGATCGCGCTTCTGGCCGAAAATGGAGAGTATTACAGCACCTACGCCGTCGATTATCACGCCGGAGAACGCTATCCCCATCTGGTAAGGGCGGAAGGCCAGCCTGACCTCCTGGACGAGATCATCAAGCCGCTGGCAGCCGCGCAGTAATCAGGGGTTGTGGACTTCATGGAGCGCGCGGCTTTTGGAGACGGCTGCTGTCCGCTCCAGTTTGTCCCAGGCAAAGGGCTTGCCATCAATGGCGCGTTTGAGCGTCTTGAACAGCACTGCGGAAAACAACTGACGGTAAGAGAACCGTTGCAGCCAGAGATGCAGCAGGAGCTGCGCATCTTCACCTGAACCTTTCACCTTGCGTTCCAGCAAAAACGCCAATGATGACGTTACAAAGTCAATGGCAAGGAACATCAGGAAGTAAAAGACCAGCCGTTCAAAGCTGCTGGGATCGGTGCTGGCGGGATGAAAATATCGCGACGCCGCATAAGAAAGCGCTCCAAAAATAAACATCAGGTCAATGAAAGGAGAGACCAGGGGCAGCATGATTTGAAAGATGATGATGTTGGGCAAAGCAATCCAGCCCAGCCGGCTGCGGCGGCGAATGGCCGCGCCATGCTTCCATACCGCTTGCAGTATGCCAAACGACCAGCGAAAACGCTGCCGCATCAGGCCGTTGGCATTTGTAGGCGCTTCAGTATAGGCCAGGGCCCTGTCCTCATTCACCACGCGCCAATCATTTTCCAGCACTGACATGGTGAGATCGGCATCTTCGGCCACCGTGTCCGTGTGATATCCCCCGGCCTGGCGAACGGCGGAAACCCGCCACGCGCCAATGGCCCCCGGCACCACGCTCACTGCGCCAAAAACATTCAGCGCGCGACGTTCAAAATTCTGGCTGGTGATGTACTCCAGGGCCTGCCAGCGCGTCCATAGGTTGACGCGATTGCCTACCTTGGCGTTACCGGCCACTGCGGCCACCCTGGGATCAGCGAAATGCGGCACCAGGATGGAGACGGCATCAGGCGCGATGATGGTATCGGCATCAATACCCACATAGATTTCGTCATCTGTAAATTGCAGCGCATGGTTCAGCGCATCTGCCTTGCCCGCATTGGCTTTGGTAAGCAGCAGCACGCGTCCTTCGGCAATTTCTTTACTGAATTTTTCACGAACCACGGCGGACGTGGAGTCGGTTGATCCATCGTCGGCAACAATGGTGCGCAGGCGGGGATAATCTGAAGCCAGCGCCGCGCGGACCGTGTGCTCAATGACCTTCTCCTCATTAAACGCAGGAATGATGATGGTGACTGCCGGCTTGTAGTCCGGTCCGCCGACTGGCCGTTGCGTGCGCAGGCGGTCAAACGTAGCCAGCGCGCCGATGCATAGCAGTCTTCCGCTCATCAGTACGTCGCCGATAAAAAAGATAAAGACAACAAACTGGCCAAACCACGTGGCAGCAGTAAAAACATAGCCTTGCAGCCGCGCCGCCAGCACCTGGTTGGCAGGGACCTGGGGCATTACGTCAGCGCGCGTTTTTCCCAGCAACTCCTCCACGCTGACAATCTTGAAGCCCCGGGCGCGAAGCCCTTCAATGATCCCCGGCAGGGCCTTGATGGTTGCCGTGCGGTCTCCACCGCCATCGTGCAGCAAAATAATGTTGCCGCAATAGAGTGGCGCACGAGTCTGGCAGCCTTGCGTTGACGCAGCCTGCGCCTGGCTCATCACAGCAGCCACAATGGCATCGGGTGTCTCGCCTTTTCGCCAGTCGTTAGGATCAATCTTTGATCCCACTGTAATGTACCCTTCGCCCTGCACCAGCTCCAGCGGCCGCACCTGGTCCGCCACATCAGGCTCCTGATCAATGGAATAAGGCGGACGGAAATACAGCGGCTTGACGCCGAGCTTGCTGGCAAACAGCTTCTCTGTAAGCTGCAACTCCACCTTCTTCATGTACAACTGCGAGATATCGCTGATGTCAGGATGCGTAAACGTGTGATTGCCAATATCATGGCCTTCATCAAAAATTCGGCGGGCCAGGCCGGGAAATTTCTGCACCTGCATGCCGATCAGAAAGAAGGTGGCTGGCGCATTCTCTCGCTTCAGAATGTCCAGGATTTTCGGCGTATAAGCCGGGTCTGGCCCGTCATCAAAAGTGAGCGCAACCTTCTTTTCCTGCCAGCCATATTGATTGATCTGGTAAGGCTGCGGCAGGACCGTCATCTTTTCCCCAACAATCATGTTGCTTTCGTGGTCCAGCGTGACAGTGCGCTCACCTGCGCTTGGCTGATGCTGGATCATCAGAATTTCGCCATAGCCTTCCCGGTCAACATCCTCGCCCGCGGGTACGGACTTCAACTTTTCTTCGGCTCCGGGTTCATTAGGGTTGTCCCAGATCTTCCATAAGGACCGGTCTTCTGAGCCCAGCCGCCAAAGCGCATACGTGCGAATCCCCATTTTGCGCGCAGACCGCATCTCGTTCATGGCAGTCACAGCATCCAGATACCAGACCTGGTGCTCTACGCCGTTTTCCTCCATATAGGCAAAATGCGGATTAAGGGAGTCAGATTGAAAATCCATCTCTGCACCGGACTCGCTTGCGTGGAGCCATTCCTCCTGCACGTTGTATGTATCCACCTGGACCAC
>DAHUXF010000253.1 GCA_027307295.1 Acidobacteriaceae bacterium | reverse complement strand
CATATTTGATCCGCAACTTCATTCCGATTGTTCTGCCTCTAGTTTACCGTGACCGACGCCTGTGAGCCTAGCACGTCCAGGGGCTGGTTCTGGCTGTTGCGCGCCCCAGGGACAGCAATAGAAATTGCGCCAGTCCCTTTGGCTTTGGCGACAAATACCAGGTTGAAGACCGTGCCATCGCCAGAAACGCCTGCCGCTCCCGGCGGACGCTGCGCCGTAATCTGCAGCTTTCCTGTGGAGGGGTCGTCGCGATGCACCAGCACTACATTCTGGCCATCCTTACCCAGAAATTCACCGCTGCTAACGTTTACAAATTGGACCACAGCCGGATCATAGTTAATCAGTACCGGGACTGAGGCTATGTCCTGCCCATGTGCCAGCGACACCGTTAACGCAAATGTGCTTCCCTGTTGCGGCGCGACGCTTCCCGGATCAAGCCTTAGGCCTACCTGGCCAGGCTTAAGAATCTGGGCTGCCGAAGGCTGGCTGGCTGCCGGAGCCGCTGTCTGTTGCTGCTGGGCCCCTGGAGTCCCTTGGGCCGGTGGGCCAGGCTGTTGCTGGTATGGCTGTTGTTGTATGGCAGGCGGTATTTGCTGCATCGCAGGTTGACGTGCGGGCGTTACAGGCGCCGAAGGCTGCGGCTGTGCAGCTGCGTTCGCGGGAGCGGAGGCATCCGTCTGCGCCGGACGGGCCGCCATGTGCAGATCAATGCCGGAACCCGTTCCTACATCAAAGGCGCGCCGGTTGATATCGGACAGATCCTGCGATCGAACAATATGCGGCACCAGCAGAAAAACCAGCTCGTTGGTGACCCTTTCCTTCTGGGTCGACGAAAAGAGATATTTCAGGAGAGGAACCTGGCCCAGAAAAGGCGTTCCGCTGGTGGTCTTGGTGTCTTGTACTTCCAGAATGCCGCCGAGAAGATTTGTCTCTCCATCCATCAGGCGGATGGTTTGCTCTGCTTTGCGTGTGCTGATGATGGGCTGGGTAATGCCGCCAATTGTCTCTGACCCGTTCAGGTTGGAAATTTCCATGGACAATTTCAGTGTAATCTGACCATCCGGATGTACGCGCGGCGTAATTTCCATCTTAACGCCCACATCGGTATACGTGAACTGTGTGTTCACGCCCACGGCTCCTACAGCGGTGCCGACTCCCAGCGGAGTGCCGAACGAGCCTGTTGCAATGGGAATCTTGTCCGCAACCGTCAGGGTTGCTTTTTCATTGTCCGTGGCGCGGATGCGTGGGCTCTGCATGATGCGGGTATCCGCATCGGAGAACAGCGCCACTGCCTTGACCGAGTCAATGCTCACGGCATAGCTTGTGGAATTGAGGTGCTGCAAGGTATTGAAGTTCAATCCCGAACCGCTGCCGCCTGAGGCAGGTGTTGGGGAAGCGCTGGCGGTGGGACCTTGCAGGGCAACAGTGGCATTCTGCGGCGGCGTAATACCCAGATTCCGCAGTTTATCTCGCCGCACCTGGGCCACAACCACATCCACAATCACTTCCGGCTTCGATTTATCTATGTCATCGATCATCTTGGAAGCCAAGGCCAACTGGTCCGGCGTTCCTTTGATCACAATGGCGCTCTGCGAAGGAATCTGCTGAATGCGCTGCACCTCCAGCACCGTCCGGACGGCATTCACAATATCCTGGAGATCGGTTGGGCCGGAGACATTTCCCAGATAAAAAGTCTTGATAACGTTCTGTTCCAGTTCGCGCCGCTTGGCTTGCGTATCCTGCGCTACAAAGATTGTGTTCGGCGTAACCGGACGCCAGAAAGTACGCGACTCCAGAGCCAGGATATCGAAGGCCTCCTGCAGATTGACATTTTGCAGATGAATGGTGAGCCGGCGTGAAGTGTAATCAGGATCAAACAGAACATTCATCTTCGCCAGCTTGCCGATGGTTTCATAAAGGACTTTGGAATCGTCCGTCATCTCCAGCGCATTGAGCGGCGTGTTGGGAATCTCTCCCAGCGCGACCGGCGAAGATGCGCCTTCCAGGCGCTTCCTCAGAGGGTCTTCTTCCTCATGGCGGGGAAGATTAGAACCAGCTCCGGGTCCCGTTGTTCCCTTCTGCATCATCTGCTGGGTGCGGCGGATTTCCTGTGCCGCCAGATCATTGCTGGGATCAATCTCCACGGCCTGCTGGAACAGGGCGAGGGCTTCCTGCAAATTGCCGTCCGCACGCAGCTTTTGCGCACGCTTAACCTTGCTGGCCGCGGCCAACACGCGCGACCGCTCAAAAGGCACGCGGTAACGCAGCTCTTCCGGTTTTTGCCGGTAGGCGGATTTGTAGAATTCATAAGCGGCTTCGTAGTCCTGCCGCGCTTCTGCCTTAACACCTTTTTGGAACAGGGCCTTGGCAGATTCTGCAGCAGGCAAGAATGCCGCTAAAAGGAATAACACCGTGAGGGTTGCGGTTACCTTCCTCATATGCTCCTGATTACTTCTCGGCTCATTGTCTAAGTCCTTCTTTTTCAGGGAAATGCTTGCACTACTCTATGTGGCGTCTTACCCGAACTCAGACTTTTTCGGAAGCCAGATTATACACCTTAAAAGACCTTGATCCGGCGTCTTACCTAGAACGGCGCCCACATCTGATTTTGCGCTGTGATAGCATAAAAAGTTTGCCGCTACGGTCAAAATCCAGACTATGGCCCGCCACAGCACACATCAGACAGAGCCGAACAAACCGAAGAACGTGAAGCGCGACCCTGTTGCCTCCGGCGAGCGCGATGCCACGTTCAACCGCGCCGCCAGCCACAATTACTTTCTTGAAGATAAGCTTGAAACCGGCATCGTCCTGACCGGCTCAGAAGTAAAATCTGTCCGTGCAGGGCGCGCCAATCTTAAAGATGGCTACGCTCTGCTGAAGGATGGCGAGCTCTGGCTGCTGAATGCACATATTGGCGCATATGAAAATGCCGGCTATGCCGGACACACACCGCTGCGCACGCGTAAGCTGCTGGTCCACGCCGATGAACTTAAAAAATTGCAGGGCAAAACTTCTCAGCGTGGTTACACTCTGATCCCTACCCGGATGTACTTTAAGAACGGTAAGATCAAATGTGAGATCGCCCTGGCCAAAGGCAAGCAAAGCTGGGACAAACGGGAAACAGAGCGCCGCCGTACCGCCGACAAAGAAGCCCGCGAAGCTGTGGCCAGGTCCAGAAAAAGATAGCTTTGTCATCGATAGCTTTATCATCAATGGGAAGTTCGGCCTATCATTTTTGAATTAAACAGGAAGGGTGAAACGAATCAATGGATATACGTCTGGCAGCTGCAAATCCCGCAGAAGTTGAAACCGAATGTCTGGTCGTGTTTGCCCTGGACCACGGCAATGGCAACAAGCCTGAACCTAAACTCGCCCTGGCAAATGCTGCTCTGGAACAGGCCATCGCGGAACTGGTTGCCTCCACGGAGATCAGCGGTAAAGCTTTTGAGGCCGTTCTGCTCCATCATCCACGCGGCCTGAAAGCCAGGCGGCTGCTGGTGGTGGGCTGTTGCAAAGCCAAGAGCTTTACCCACATGGAACTTCGCAAAGCTGCGGGAACGGCGTTGCGCACCCTGAAACCGAAAATGATCAAGTCGGCTGCCTTCGCTATTCCTGATCTGCCTTCCGGCAGCGAAGACGCAGTGCGGTCTGTAGTGGAAGGCGCTTACGTAGCGGACTTTGATCCTGACACCTACCGCAGTGACCGGCGGGACTTCAGCACGAAAGAAATCACTCTGGTGATCCGCACGGATGATCCCAAATTGCGGGCCGCTGCTGAACAAGGACGGATGGTGGGTGAGTCGCAAAACTTTACCCGTGAGCTGGTGAATGAACCCGGCAACCGGCTTACCCCTACCATGCTGGCCGATCGCGCAAACAAAATGTGTGAGGGCATCGGCCTCAAGTGCGAAATCTACGGTCCGGACAAAATCAAGGAACTCAAAATGGGCGCTTTCTGGAGCGTGGCACAAGGCTCTGAGGAAGAACCCCGCCTCATTGTGATTCGTTATGAACCGCAGGGCGCTCCGGAAAAGCCGGTGCTCGGACTGGTGGGCAAAGGCATTACGTTTGATACCGGCGGCATCTCCATTAAGCCCGCTGACGGCATGGAAAAGATGAAGTATGACATGGCCGGCGGCGCTGCCATGATCGGGGCCATGCGCGCTATCGCCATGTTAAAGCCTAAGATCAAAGTAATCAGCATTGTCTGTGCCACAGAGAACATGCCCAGCGGCAAGGCGCAAAAGCCGGGCGACGTGCAGATCGCCATGTCAGGAAAATCTATTGAGATCATCAATACGGACGCGGAAGGCCGCCTGGTCCTGGCCGACGGCCTGCATTATGCCCGCACGCTCGGCTGCACACATCTGATCGACGCCGCGACCCTTACCGGAGCTTGCGTCGTTGCCCTGGGATACGCCAATGCCGGGGTCTTCGCCAACGATGAAGACGCATATCAGCACTTTACCCGCGCCTTGCAGCGCTCCGGAGAAAAGTTCTGGCGGCTCCCGCTGGACCAGGAATATCTTGACCAGATCCGCTCCAACATTGCCGACCTTATGAACACCGGCGGACGCTGGGGAGGCGCCATCACAGCGGCCATGTTCCTGAAAGAATTCGCCGAAGAGACGCCGTGGATTCACCTCGACATCGCCGGCACCGCCTGGATGGAAGAGCAGAAGCCCTGGATCGCGAAAGGCCCGTCGGGAATAGCTCTGCGTAGCCTGGTCGAATTTGTGAAGAGCTTCGCAGCTTAGTAAAGCTTCTCCAGGCGCCAGCAGAAACAAAACAGGCGATCA
>DAHUXF010000252.1 GCA_027307295.1 Acidobacteriaceae bacterium | reverse complement strand
TCAATGGGTTATAGATGGCACCATTTACCGGTACAACCGCGCCACAACCGGTAAGCGCTGCCGGAGTAGTGGTAAGTCCGCTTCCCAGCAATTCAGAAAAATCCCCGTTTCGCATCTTGTCAGTAGGTACGGTGGCGAATTCAGGATTCAAAGGACGGTCCTGGCGCAGCCCTTGATAGTCGGCAAAAATGAATAGTTTGTCTTTGATGATCGGCAGGCCGACCGTCCCGCCAAACTGATTGCGCTTGAACGGAGACTTGACGATGGGTGTGCCCACCGAGTTGAAATAAGAATTGTTGGCATCGAATGCGCTGTTACGGATAAACCAGAAAGCTGATCCATGGATCTGATTGGTGCCTGACTTGAGCGAGGTCTGGACGATTCCACCGCCGGCACGGCCAAACTCTGCCGGGGCAACCGACGTGCTGACGCGAAATTCCTGAATGGCCTCCGCCGGAGGGAAGAAATTGATGCCGTTCACCAGCGATTCATTATTGTCAACGCCATCCAGAATGAAGTTATTGGCCTGGGCGCGCAGGCCATTCACTGATAATGCTGCTCCCCCGGTTTCGCCATTGCGAAATGTCTCAACGTTGTTGTTTACACCGCTCGCCTGGCTTCCATATTCGCCACGGGTTACGCCGGGCGTGAGCAGCGCCAGTTGGGTGAAATTGCGTCCGTTCAGCGGCAACTCTGTTACCTGGCGGCCCTGGATGACCTCTCCTGTGGCGGACGTTTCCAGATCAATGAGCGGCACCGCAGCGGAAACATCAACCACCTCAGTGGCTGCCCCAAGTTCAAGCTGTACATTGACCTGCTTGACCTGGGAAACCTCAACTGCAAATTCTGCCGAAGCAGATTTGAAGCCTTTCTGTTGCACCTCAACCCTGTAGTGCCCGCGAGGCACCACGTCAAAATCAAAGCTGCCCTGATCATTGGTGACAGTTGTTTTGCTCTGGGAAGTGTCAGTATTGGTTAATTTCACGGTTACTCCGGAAAGAACGGCGCCCTGCGGATCGTTGACGGTCCCGCGCACCCTGCCCGTATCTGTTTGCGCCCACAGTAACCCCGGCAATAGCAGCAAAAGAGGTAAAAGAGTGTTTATCGAATAACGGACAACATCCTTGATCGTGCTGCTATTGCTTCTTCCGGCCATATTTCTCCTTACGGTTCTGAAAATTACAAATTTTCTGGAAAGTACCTGACAACTCCGAGCCTTACCCACGTTCGTAAATCCCGCCAAGCGTCTAAATGAGCGGCTCAATGCAACTACCATGCAGTGGACAGACAGATGCCGGACAGACCACTGCCGCGCGCGCAGGACTCACCCTGCGCTTTTTGATAACGTAAAAAACTCTCATCTTGGCTATACGTGCAAGGCCGCAGACTTGTACCAGCGGAATGAATTATTTGTTAAATTAATTCACAGAATTCATTTTTCTACTGCAATGGTTACAGGTATGCTATACACCGTCTGCCTGACCCGCTGCCGCGTATCGGCAGATGATTCGGCACCGCAGGAGTGAGACACCTTTGTCCGCGACTAACGGCTTTTTTTCGACGGCGGCTGCCTATGCCGCGGGAAGTGTCGCGAGAAAAACTTCGGCGGCAACAGTCGTCCCCGAGGATGAGAGCCTGATGGCGCGCATCCAGAATGGGGATGAGCACGCGCTGGGCGAACTTCTGGAACGATATGCTTCCACGGTGCTTGGCATTGGACTCAGAATCCTGCGCGATCGTGAAGAAGCTGAAGAGCTTGTCCAGGACGTATTTTTTCAGGTTTACAGGAAATGCCAGCTTTATGATCCGGCCCGCGGCCCAGCCCGCACATGGCTCCTGCAAACGGCCTATCACCGTGCCTTTGATCGCCGTGAATATCTCCAGCTGCGCCGCTTCTATGACAGCCGCAACGTGGATGAATTAGCTGACCAGATACGCGCCTCTTCTGACGTGGAACATGAAGCGCAGGTGGTCCAGGGCGAAACCAACGTGCGCAAGGCGTTTGCCGAGCTAAGTGAAAAGCAGCGCGAAACACTGACTTTATTTTTTTTTGAGGGATACACGCTCCGGGAAATCAGCGAGCGGTTGAAGGAACCTCTGCCCAATATCCGCCATCACTACTATCGCGGCCTTAAGCATCTCAAGAATAGTCTCGATGTTCCAAAATCAGGTAAAGGTGTACCAGCATTCCATGGACTTTAAATCACGGCTCCGCAAATTATGGAACAAGGACGATCATGAGCACTTCGCTGAGATGTGCGCCTTGTTCACCGCAGGCAGCCTGACCGCCGATGAATTATCAGAATTGAATGCGCACCTGCTCAACTGCATGGCGTGCGCTCAGCTTCTCCGCTCATATCGCGCCGTGGCCAAGCGGGCCATGCCGCTGGTTGCGCCGCTGGAAGGGGCTGCGGTTGTCCAGACGGACAAAGCGTGGTCTGTTGAAAATGCGAAAAAACAACTACTGAACCGGATTGAATCGGCCAGGGCCACGGAACGCGTGCAGCTTGTTGTCCCCATGCCCGCAATATCCAGACGGCCAGGCATGTTTACGCCCGGACGGCAAACTTTGCTTGGCGCGGCCACAGTCATCATTCTGGCCCTGCTGGCAGGATTCACATATCGCGTGGGTGAGCTGCGAGGCCGAAAAGCAGCAGACAATGCTTCCCTCCCGACATTGCAGGAACTACGGCCATCACAAATTCCAGCAGCCGATCTGCATTTGCTGGAGCAGCGGTTGGCGGAACAGAGCCATGAGGTCAATCGTCTTGAGCGGGAATTAAAAAGCCAGCAGGCTGCGATCTCCGAATCCCGGTCATCTCAGGAAAAGCTTCTGCACGATGCCCGCGAGCAAGGCTCTAGAATTACAGCGCTATCTACTGACAAGGTTGCGCTCTCTACCGAACGGGACGCTCTGGCGCGAAAACTTCAGGAAACACAACTTGCCCTGGTCAACGCCCAGGAGCGGCTTGTGATGCTGCAGGAAGAGCATAGCCGCCAGACGATGCACACGGCCAGCCTGCAGAAGCGCGTTGATGAACTTTCCACAGAGCTGAAAGAAAGCCAGACCGAAAGCGCAGCAGCCAATGAAACAGCGCTTGGCCCAGGAAGCGATATCCGGGACTTGATGGGCGCACGCGAGCTGTACATCGCGGATGTATTTGATGTTGATCGTAACGGAAAACCGCAGAAGGCTTTTGGCCGTGTGTTTTACACCGGAGGGAAATCACTGATTTTTTACGCTTTCGACCTGGATAAACGGCCGGACGCGCGGGAAGCCAACACGTTCCAGGCCTGGGGTCGCCGTGGGCCGGGCGATAAACATCCGCTTAGCATGGGCGCATTCAGCCTGGATGATGCGGCGAACCGGCGCTGGGTTCTGCGCTTTGATAACCCTAAAGTGCTGGCGCAACTGGACGCTGTATTCGTAACCGTGGAACCTAGAAATGGCGGCCACAAACCCTCAGGGAAGCAACTCTTGTTTGCGTCTTTGCGGATTCCGCCGAATCATCCTTAGACGCAGCCACAAAACCAAGTCCCACAATAACGCTGCGGGCTATCTCAACGGACGATGAATTCCATCCTTCCAATCCGCGTTGGCCGTTGCGCTTTGCTGATGGCAGGCATTCTACTGCACGGCACGGGGCTTCTGGCGCAAAGTTCCTATGCTTCTCTGACGGGGCGCATACTTGATCCCGATAGCGCCGTGATCGCCGGCGCGGAAGTCACAGTCATCAATGCAGAAACCAAGGTCCGCTATAAGGGCCGCACCAATGAAGGTGGAATTTACTTTGTTCCTGAAATCCAGCCGGGGACATACCTCATCCAGGTAGCCAAGCCTGGCTTCAAATCAGTTATGAAGCCGGATGTGGTTTTGCATATTGAAGCTGTGGTGGCCATCAATTTCACCCTCACTTTTGGATCAGTTTCTGAAAGTATTACCGTTCTTGGCGGGGCCCCGCCTGTAAACACAGAGTCAGGTTCCGTGGGAAGCGTGATTGAAGGGCGGCAGGTAACCGAGCTGCCGCTGAATGGCCGCAACTTCACGCAACTGGCACTGCTAACGCCCGGCGTTACGCGGGGCGCTTATGGTGACAATGCGAGCGGCGGCGGCTCAGGCACCAACACCGAAACGTTTCGTAATTCGGAAACAGGCAGCGCCGCGCTGTCTGTGAATGGGCTTCGTCCCCAGGCAAACAACTTCCTGTTGGATGGACTCGACAACAATGAATCTCTGGTCAACACCATCGCTTTCTTTCCACCTGCGGAGGCCATACAGGAATTCCGCGTTAGCACCAGCGTAGCGCCTGCACAATATGGCCGCGCCGGCGGTGCCATTGTGGAAACCTCAATTCGCTCAGGGACCAACGATCTTCACGGATCTGTTTTTGAGTTCCTGCGCAGCAGCGCCCTGGACGCAAACGACGCCTACTTCGGAACAGCAGATCCGCGTACCGGCAAGGTCCCTAAATTGCCGTTTCGCCGCAACCAGTTTGGCGGCACGCTCGGCCTGCCAATCGTCAGGAATAGATTATTTATGTTTCTGGACTATCAGGGCTTGCGATCGCAGCGGAGCCGCGAGCCTGAATTTGTAACCGTCCCCACGCAGTTGATGCGTAGTGGCAACTTCTCTGAGTTGCTGGGGACCGGCCTGACATCAATTCCGTCTCCTAGCCTGTCCGGCTGTGCCAATGTGATGGCCGTCAACGGAGCCATCTACGATCCGCTCACTTGCGCTCCCTTTGCGGGCAATGTGGTTCCAACAAACCGGCAGAATCAGGCCGGCATCAACTACCTAAAT
>DAHUXF010000251.1:360-4813 GCA_027307295.1 Acidobacteriaceae bacterium | reverse complement strand
ATTCGGTGTACCCGCTGCGGCGCAGTTCGGCGGCGATCGCCTCGGGCGTGTTGACGTCGCCGAGGCCGATGGAGGCCGGCGCGGCAAAGATCTTGGCCGTATTGGCGAAGATCTGCCCGCTCATCTTCTTTTCCACGATCTTCTGGTACTTGACGTAATAGTACGAGAAGACCCCGAACAAGCAGATGCAGACAATCAGGAAAGCAGCCAGCCCTGCGCGGACAAAGGGGCTCTTCAGGCTGCCACGGAAGCCTTTAGCACGAGGAATTTTTATTTTAATTGCCATGTTCCAAGCAGGCGGAGTACGCCCTTAATTCTCTCAGACTCATGGCGGGCCAGAGCGTTACCTGCGCTGGTGCTGAGAAGTTCGGACTACTTATCTATTATATCCGTTTGTTCATGGAATTGGTGACGAAATCCAAATCCACCGGACGCACAATCATGTCTATATGGATGTGGTACTTGACTGTAATTGCCACTCCCATAGCTGTGCGGCTGACCACGATCTGATCTTCTTTTAAAACAATATTTTCCCCAGCTGCTTTCGTGATGACAATCTTCTTGATGTCATCCTCGCTTGTTGAGGTATAGCTGTTGCGGCGGGCGATATCATCTAGATCGTCCTGAAACTGATAATTATTGAAATAAGGCGGAATCATGTTCCAGGCGGCATAAAAACTGCCCACGACAATGATGATTCCGATCAGGGCTTTTATTTTTCCCATAGCTACAAAAAGCAGTTCCCTTCAAGGACGCGCTAATTGCGCAAAAGTTGCTGCAATGTCGCCGATGTTAGCATCCTGGGATTTGCGTGTCGAGCGGGAAACCACCTCGACCTTCCCTTCCGTAACCTTCTTGCCAACGTTGATTCTGTAGGGTATTCCCACTAGATCGGCATCCTTGAATTTCACTCCCGGGCGCTCATCGCGGTCATCGAGCAGCACGCTGAAACCTGCTGCTTCCAGCTTCTGCGCGATCTCTTCCGCTGTGCTCAGAAGGACCGCATCCGTGACGTTGGTGGGCGTGACCAACACTTCAAAAGGAGCTATGCAGAGCGGCAGCCAGAAACCATCCGCATCATTGTTCTGCTCAATCGCGGCGGCCAGAATGCGCTCCAGCCCGATGCCATAGCTGCCCATGATCGGCGTGACTTCCTTGCCCGATTCATCCAGAACGCGTAGGCCCATGGACTCCGAATACTTATAGCCGAGCTTGAAAATGTGGCCGATCTCCATGGCCTTACCCACTTCCAGCGGACTGCCGCACTTGGGGCAGCCTTCGCCCGCCGCAGCATTGCGCAGATCAACCCACTCTGTGGGATGGAAGTCCCGTAAAGGCGTCACATTTTTCAGATGGTAGTCTTCCCTGTTCGCGCCGGTAATCAAATTCTTGCGGCCCTTTAAAGCGTTGTCCGCCAGAACCAGCGGCAGGGACTCCAGAAGTATTTTCTGGGTCTCGCTGCCAAGGGCCGTAGAAGACGCCGTGGGCAGCTTTACCGGCCCAAGAAATCCTGCGGGAGCCATGAATACCCGCACGATTTCTTCCGGCAGCATGGGACGAAACTCCTTGCCCTCCAGCGCACCTGCTAGCTTGGCTTCGTTCAACGAATGATCGCCGCGCAGCAGAACAATCACCGGACGTGCTTTCTGGCGGCCCGGATTTTTTTTGTCTTCTTCCATCTGCATCAGCGCCAGTGTCTTGACTTCCTGCGTAGGCAATGTTCCCAGGAATTTTCCCACGTCCTCAATCGTCTTCATACCCGGCGTATGGACTTCTTCCGGCTGTCCGTCGCCGGGGAGGTCCTGCACCGGCGCGAGCTGCGATGTAGCTTTTTCCATGTTGGCCGCATAGCCGCATTTCTGGCAGCTGGCAACCATGTCTTCGCCGGCCTCGGTGTAAACCATAAACTCGTGCGACTGGGACCCGCCCATCGCGCCGGAGTGCGCCTCCACCACGACGTACTGCAACCCGCAACGGTCAAAGATGCGGCAGTAGGTGTCGTAATGCTTCTGGTAGGAGACGTCGAGCCCGGCCTCATCGAGGTCGAAGGAATAGGAGTCCTTCATGGTGAACTGGCGGACGCGCAGCAGGCCGGACCGGGGGCGAGGCTCGTCGCGAAACTTGGACTGGATCTGGTACCAGATCTGCGGCAACTGCTTATAGCTGCGCAGATCTTTGAGGGCAATTTCCGTCACAATCTCTTCATGTGTCATGCCCAGACACAAATCGCCGCCTTTGCGGTCCTTGAGGCGGAACATGTTCTCGCCCATCACCTGCCAGCGTCCGCTCTTCTCCCACACTTCGCGCGGATGAATCGCGGGCAGTAGAAATTCCTGGCCGATCTTGTTCATCTCCTCGCGCACCACGTCTATAACGCGCAGAAGCGCCCTCTGTCCCAGAAACAAATAAGAATAGATTCCAGCGCCCAGTTGGCGGATATAACCCGAACGGACCAGAAATTTGTGGCTGGCTACCTCAGCATCTGCGGGTGCTTCACGCAGGGTGGGAATAAAAAGTTGTGACCAACGATGCATGCTTCAATCAGCTCCAGGGAAAAGAGAATCCTTTATTGTAGCAAGCCGATTGAATGCAACACCGCAACTACTCGGGGCCGTTCCGCGTAATCATAATGAACCATCAATAATGGGCCAAATGCATTCCATGCCACACCAGTTGCAAGCCCAAAAGCAGTGTAATCGCGATAATCAGGGGTTTGAGCTTGCTGGAAGGTATCCGGGGAGCCAGAACGCAGCCTATGAGAACACCGGGGATACCGCCAATCAGCAGGTGCTGTAACGTGGAACCACTGATGGAACCGGCAGTGAAATGAAATAGCGAACCTGCGGCAGCCAGGACAATTCCGAAGAGAAGGTCTGTTCCCACCACCTGGGCGGCGGACATCTCAGAGCAGTTGATCAGAAGAATTGTTCCCAGCGCCCCGGCCCCGGCAGAAGAGAACCCGGTTTCAATGCCGATGGGTAAGGTGAGCCAGGGCAACCAGGGCGTGCTGTTCTTCCACGTGCCTGGCCGCCGATTGCGATACAGCAGAGTCAACATGGAAGAAAGAATCAAGGTAACGCCAATCAGCACCAGGACGCGCGAGTTCCAGCGTTTGAGATCGAGTGTGGCCAGCAGATAAGTCCCTGCCAGAAGTCCGGGAATAGCTCCCAGCAGCATGAACCAGAGATAACGCAAATGTACTTGTTTGCCCGCTACATAAAAAGGCGCTGCCGTAAGACGCACTGCCATGGAAAACGCCAGCGCCGTGCCTACGGCCTCAGCCCCTGACAATCCGGCGAGCAGGACCAACGCAGGCGTGGTAAAGCTTCCACCGCCGACGCCGGTAAGTCCAACAAACAAGGCTATGACAAATCCCACTGCCACCTGCATTACTTCACCCTCGTGGAAAAAGTGTGAATACCGCATTCCAGTTTTTGTCCTGACCAGCGTCCGGAACGCGGATCATTGGGGTTTGCCGGCAGGCTTGTGCACGGCTCGCAGCCGATGCTGGAATAACCTTGCGCGTACAGTGGCAGATATTCGATAGCGTTGGCGGACATATATTCGGCGACCTGCGCCCATTTCCAGTCTGCCAACAAACTGATCTTGGATAACGACCGGCCTGTAGGAAGTTGATGACGCTCGATTTTCTTTAAGTCTCGCCGCGTGGGCGACTGCTCACGCCGCAGCCCTGTGAACCACACATCAAAATTCTCCAGCGCAGCCATCAGCGGCTCAACTTTTCTCATCTGGCAGCAGCGCGCCGGATCAGTCCGGTTCAGAATGCCGAACTCGCTTTCCTGCTGCGCCACGCTCACCTCCGACCTGGCATTGATGAGATTCAGCTTCCACGCGGCGCTCATGTGATCGCGATAGGAATAGGTTTCGGGAAAATGATAGCCAGTATCCAGAAAAATGACCGGGATCTCCGGCAATCTCCGGCGCAGCATGTGCAGGACCACCATGTCATCCGCCTGGAAGCTGCATGTGATGCAGCACCGCCCCGTGAAGTTACTGAGCACCTGGTCCAGCAGCGTATGCGGCGACAAGGATTCGCTGGTTTCAAGCAGTTGCGAAGTCATTGCTTCTCCTGTCCGGTATTGGGTGTTTTTTGCATACCCTGGAACCACGTCACGACCTCCGTCAGCGCCGGTGCGTCTAACTCCGGAAGGCTGGCATGGAAGAAAAATTCCTGGCCAAAGATGGATGAAATTGAGTTTCTGAGACTTGGATCATCCCCTGCGATTGAAAAGATCACGAGGGTCCCCATGCGTCGCAGCACAGTTGCTACCGCTGCCAACTCATCCGGCTTAAACTCCAGTCCGGAAATTAGTTGTACTGGCTGCGCCTGCTGCAACACTTTTTGGAGTTCCTGTGCCAGTTGCGGCCTGTCTACAATCCACACTGCCGCAGCAGTTTGCTTTACAGGCGTCAACTTTACCGTGGGAGCTGG
>DAHUXF010000251.1:0-350 GCA_027307295.1 Acidobacteriaceae bacterium | reverse complement strand
TCATCCCGGCTGCAACAGTGGCATTGTTAAAGGGATCCAGCAGAATGAAACTGCCCATCATCCGATTCTGCCGGTAGGGATCAAAAAAAAGCGGCGCTGCAGTAGAAATGTTTACCGCAGCTATATCGTTCATCCGCAACTTCTGCGCAGGGGCCTGATCAAACGTATTTACATCCACCACGTGAAGAATTTTTTGCAGCCGGGCGCGCACGGTACGGGTTGTATGCTTGAGCAGATATGCATTGTTCAGGTCACCCGCCTGCGTGTGCAGCCAGACCAGATTGGCCCTGACCAGCGTGGCGGATTGCGGCAACCTGGCTTCTTCACTCAGCAAATCGCCGCGTCCCAGA
>DAHUXF010000250.1 GCA_027307295.1 Acidobacteriaceae bacterium | reverse complement strand
CGCGGTCCAGCATATAGCGGTCATGCGTCACCAGCACCAGCGCGCCGGTGTATTCCAGCAGGCTCTCTTCCAGTATCTCCAGCGTAGGGATATCAAGATCGTTGGTCGGCTCATCCAGCAGCAGCACGTCCGCTGGTTGCAGCATGAGCTGCGCAATCAGCACCCTTGCGCGCTCGCCTCCGGAAAGCCGCCCCACCGGCTGGTTCAACTGCTCTCCGGTAAACAGAAAACGCGCAGCCCAGGAAGCAACATGCGTTACACGGTCCTGGTAAACCACGGTATCGCTATCGGGCGCCAGTGCGCGGCGCAGCGTGACATCCGGATTGAGCACGCGGTTCTGGTCAAAGTAAACGATGCGCAGAAAATCAGCTTTGCGAATCTGTCCAAGCGTCGGCGGCACTTCATCGCGCAGCAGGCGCAGCAACGTGGTTTTTCCGCTGCCGTTCGGCCCCACCAGGCCCACGCGCTTGCCGGCCGTGATGATGAAGTCAAGATCGCTGAACAGCGTGCGTCCGCCAATGGTATAGCTGACGTGGTCCAGCTCAATCAGCCGTTTGGTCTTGCGCTCGGTTGCGGAGAAGTCAATTTTCGCGCTGGTTATGCGGGTGCGCGAGTTCAGATCAGCCAACTCTGTAATCAACTGGTTGGCGGTGTTAATGCGCGCTTTGGCCTTGGTGGCCCGAGCCTTGGGCCCCCGGCGCAACCACTCAATTTCACCCCGGACGCGGTTCTCCAGTGATTCCTGGTGCTTCTCCTGGGCCAGCAGAAATTCTTCTTTCTTTTCCAGAAAGCTGCTGTAATTGCCGGGCACGCGCAAGAGGCCGCCGGGATAAGCGCGGCTCAGTTCCACGGTCTGCGTGGCAACGTTCTCCAGAAAATAACGGTCATGGCTGACCACGACGCAGGCGAACGCGCCTTGCCGCAAAAGCTCTTCCAGCCACTCAATGCCTTCCAGGTCCAGATGGTTCGTAGGTTCATCCAGCAGCAGAACATCGGGTTGCTGCACCAGCGCTTCGGCAATCGCCAGGCGCTTGCGCCAGCCGCCGGAGAGAGCGCGCGCGTCAAGATCAAAATCCTGGAAGCCCGCCCGGCCCAGTGTTTCAAACAGGCGTCCATCACGCTCCGCTTCAGGAACAGCGCTGCGCTCCAGCGCTTTTGTCACCACTGACCTTACAGTCTGGCCCGGTTGAAACTGCGATTCCTGGACCACATAGCTGAGCCTGGCCCGCTTGCGCACGGCTACTTCACCGCTATCGGGCTCAACGCTGCCGGAAAGAATGCCCAGCAGAGTGGATTTGCCGGAGCCGTTCGGGCCAATCAACCCGATGCGGTCGCCTTCCGACACAGTAAACGAAATTTCTTCAAATAGTGGAGATGCGCCGTAAGCCTTGGTGATCTCCTGGGCGTTAATAATAGGCGGCAAGTGTTACGCGGCTCCCTGCGGATTACTTGCCGACATACAACTCCGGCAGCGTTTGTTTCAGATGACCGATCTTGGGCAGATCGTTGATGGCAATGTATGGCTCATTCGGATGAAGCTCTGCGTAATCCTGGTGATAGTCTTCAGCAGGATAGAACCCCTGCAGCGGCACAACCTGCGTCACAATCGGCTGCGGAAAAACTTTAGCGCGGTTGAGTTGATCAATGTAAGCCTGCGCAATGCGCTTCTGCTCGTCATTGGCATAGAAGATGACTGACCGGTATTGCGTGCCGTCGTCCGGCCCCTGCCGGTTCAGCTCCGTAGGATCATGCGCGACGGAGAAAAATACCTGCAAGATCTGCCCGTAAGAAACCTGTGACGGATCGTACACAACGCGAACCGATTCCGCGTGACCGGTGCGCCCCGTGCTCACCGTTTCATATTGTGCGGTGGCAGCCGAGCCGCCTGCGTATCCAGAGGTAGCGCTGATTACGCCTTTTACATGCTTGAACACAGCCTGAATTCCCCAGAAGCAACCGCCTGCCAGCACCAGGGTCTGCTGGCTTTTGCTCTTGCTCAAAGGCTCGTCCACAGCAGGGCTGGGAAGTTTGACGGCGGCACTGGAGGCGCGGCACGCAATCGTGGAGTCAAGAAGAAAGATTGGCAACAGCCGTGCAGTCTTACAAAGCATTTTAAGTTTTCTCTTTCAGGCTTTCTTCACAAAGCGCAATGACGCACTGTTCATGCAGTAACGCAATCCGGTTGGCCTGGGACCGTCATTGAACACATGGCCCAGATGAGCGCTGCATCGATGGCAGGCAACCGCGGTGCGCCGCATGCCGAAGGTTGTATCGTCAATGGACTCCACGTTCTCGGCGGCAATGGGCTGCCAGAAGCTCGGCCAGCCGGTGCCGGATTCAAACTTGGTGTCTGAGCTGAAAAGCGCCGTATCGCAGCAGATGCAGCGGTAAATGCCGGATTCATGATTGTTCCAGTACTGGCCGCTGAAAGCCATCTCCGTATCGTCATGGCGGGTGATGTCAAAAGCGTTAGGAGAAAGCTGCTGCCGCCATTCAGCCTCGCTCTTCACGATCCTGGGAACGCGCACCGTATCTTTGCGCTCACCGGCATCAGTGAACTCCACAATGGTAACGTCCTCCGCTGGTTTCTGCGCATGGCTTGAGGAATGTGTCTGCGTACCGGCTTCCGCCGTCTCTGTTTTCTTTGACCAAAAGCTCATATAAGTAAAGTATAGTCCTCCGCCCACGGCTGCGGCGGAGATAAGGAACGCCCGGCGCGAAGTCTTGCGCGAAGAAGGGTCTTCCGTGGAATGAAACATACGATCGTTCTCCCGTCACGGTAGCCAAGGATGGCATCAATTTTACACTGTGGTGCGGCGACAGGAAAAAACCTTTACCGCAGATTTGCGCAGATGGGCGCAGATTGGATTGAAGGGCTGCGATGCGGAATGCTGTAAATTGAGAGGGTGGAGCAAGCCTTCAGGCTTGCAAAAAATGCTGCTGAGAAGGCCGGCTTTTAGCCGCTGCGGTCCTCAGGTGTTAATCCTTAAAAAAAGACCGTCAAATATCACCTTCAGTGGCTAAAGCCGGACAAGTTTTTAGCCAGCCTACCGCAGGCCTTAAGGCCAGCTCCACCCGCTTGCCGGGGTTTACTCGTGCCGACAAAAGGTGCAATTTTCAGCGCACCATTAGCCGGAAAACAATCTACCCCGACATGCCCCTTACGTCACATGCGCCAGCCACAGCGTATAGCTGCCAATCTCATGCCACGCCGACTCCTGCTGCTTCCAGAACGTCTGTGGACGAGAGTTAGGCCGCGGCGCTCCATAGGCCGTAATGCCCTGGCGTTGCAGCATGTGCTTGATGCGGAAGATATGGTAGCCGTCGCTTACGGCCAGGCAGGTATGCATGTTGTTTACAAACATGATGGTGGCGACGCGGCGCGCGGACTCCGCAGTATCAGGGCTTTGCGTCTCCGCAATCAACTGGAGGTCTGGGATGCCGAGTGTTTTGAGATATTCGCGGCCCACCACGCCCTCACTAAAGCGCGGATCTTTGCCTGACCCTCCAGTAACGATGATGATTGGCGCCAGGCCGCGATGATAGAGCCGGGCAGCGTGGTCCAGGCGGGCCTTATACACCGGAGAAGGGTGGCCGTCATACTCCGCCGCGCCAAACACCACAATGGCGTCCGCCGCGCGCTCTTCATTCAGTCCGGCCTGATGAAGAATCCGCCAGTAGGTGGCAGCGGCATAGCAGACCGGCGCTGCGGCCATCAGCCACAGCACACATTTCTTCAGGCGTTTTGCGCTCATTGCGGTCCGGCTCAGTTGAAGCGCAGGAACTCGGCCAAATCGCTTTCCGGAATAGCTCCAAGCCGGAGAATGCTGATGTGTCCGGGTTCGCTCATGTTGATGATGGTGGAAGCAACTTCGCGCGGGCTGGTGCCGCCATCCACGATCAGGCTGATGCGGTCGCCCAGTTGCTGGCGCACGCCTTCCGCCGTGGTGCATTCGCTGGCCCCGCTGATGTTGGCGGAAGTGGCCGTAATGGGCACGCCGGCGGCGCGTATGACCTCTACCGCCACTTTGGACGCAGGCAGCCGCAGCGCCACGTTGCCCGTATTGGCCGTGACCTTCAACGGCAACCGCGAAGACGCTTTTACAATAATGGTGAGCGGCCCCGGCCAGTACTTGCGCGTGATCTCATAAAACACATCCGGCAAGGGACGCGCCAGGTATTCCGCCTGCTCCACGCTTTCAATGAGCAAAGAAAGAGGCTTGTGCCGGCTGCGCGTCTTCACGTCGTACACCAGGTCCACGGCGCGCAGGTTCAGCGGATCGGCAGCCAGCCCGTAAAACGTGTCCGTGGGCATACCGACCACTTGCCCCTGTTTGATCCGGTCAGCAACGTAGGAAACCAGGCGCATGTCCGGCGTTTCAGGATTGATCTTTATAATTTCCGCTGGCAAAAACTTGTCCCCCCTGTACATCCAAATCCCTTGCAGAACGTTTTTGCCGTCTGCAAGCATTACCTGTGGCAAACGATTAAGAATAAACCAGCTTGTCTGGAAAGCCTAGAGCGAGCTTGCAGCTTTCTAATTCCTGGGATGAATCAGTATGATGGCTGGCGATGACTCTGCCGAATCCAACCGAAGACCGCCTGCGCCGCGTCAGCAGCCGGCAGAATGCGCTGGTCAAAGACCTGCGCAAGGCCTTTACCCAGGGCGAGCCCAGCAGTGAGGGTTATATTGCCATTGAAGGCGTCCGCATTGTGGAAGAGGCCATCCGCAGCGGACTGCGCTTTCAGGCCGTTTTTTTTAACGACGCCGGACGCGCCCACGCACCGCGCTTGCTGCCCCAACTGGCCAGCCACGTTGAACTCCT
>DAHUXF010000024.1 GCA_027307295.1 Acidobacteriaceae bacterium | reverse complement strand
CACATTAGCTGCGACCCGTTGCGGTCCCTCAGGCGTTACCGATCCCGCGACTGGAATCTGCACTACGTCCGGGGCTGACGCAACGCTGGGTGGAACAAATTTCACGCAAATCAACGCTCATTCCGCAATCTTTGGTTTTTCAGCCCGCCCCAGCAAGAAGCTCCGTTTCAGCTTTGACACCGAACAATATTATGCGGACAACACTTTCACGCGCATCAGCCCGCGCCACTTGCAGCGCTATAAAGGCCGGGTCAACGCCAAGCCTACCGAGTGGTGGAACCTCGGCGTGGCCATCAACGTCCGGGAGAACCGCAACAACGGCGGTGATATCGGCAACCTGCAGCACAATCGCAGCTATGCGTTTAACAGCGTGTTCGCTCCGGTGGACGCCAAGTGGGGTGTTGATCTTGGCTACAGCTACAATGACATTTTCTCCCAGAGCAACATCTGCTTTGTGGTCCCGCCGGGAACTGTGCCAACGGGCGGTCCTATCAACTGCGGGACGTCATTCCTCACCGGTCTCTCCGTTTACTCGGAAGCATCGCACGTTGGGTCCGGATCTATCTACATTCAACCGGTGAAACGCGTGACGGCTGCTGTGGGATATACCGTCACCAGCAGCAATGGCAATACGCTGATCCTGAACCCGATTGCTCCCACCGGCCCGCTCGCCTTCAACTACCATCTGCCCACGGCGTCGCTTGTGATCCAGATGGCGAAGAACCTGGCCTTCAAGAGCGGCTGGAACTATTACGATTACAATGAAAAATCAGATCCCGGCCCCACGTTACCCAGGGACTTCCGGGGCAACTCATTTACCCTGTCATTACGCTACTCCATGTAGAGTTCAGGGTTTAAACAAGCGGAGGAAAGCATGAAGAAAATGTTACTGAGTGTGTTCGTTCTTGTAGGGATCGTGGTGATAGCACGTCCGGCATTTGCAGATGACACTGAGGCGCTCTACAAGTCAAAGTGTCAGGTGTGTCATGGTCCGGATGGCAAGGGTAGCGCTGCTGGCCAAAAATTAGGCGTCAAAGATTTTCATTCTGCTGAAGTGCAGAAGGAAACCGATGATGCTCTGATTAAATCCACCAAAGAAGGCAAAGGCAAGATGCCGAAGTACGAAGGCAAACTGACGGACGATCAGATTAAGGACCTCATTAAGTACATCCGTGCCATGAAGTAATTTTCATGAATGCGGGTTTTCAGGCCTGGAGGGCATGTTCCAGGCCTTGTTTTATTCTGGTCGAATCTCTGTAAATTTTTAGCGGACGCTCTGCACCAGTGCATGTACCTTTGCGCTCCTTACAGTTTTTTACAAATTCCATGTTCAAAATGGCTTCGAGATAAGTTACAAATGCTAGCTGCCACGTGAGTGGGCTGTAGGCTCAGGCAGTCCATCCTGAACGCAACATCACTCGGGTGAACATGTCCATGAAGGGGCTCATCCTATTCCAGTAGTGACAGAATTTGTAGAAAAAGCAACGCCGTCAGGCGCCCAGGATCCGCCGGTGCCATCGTTCATGGACCGTCAGTATTTTGATTTTGTCCTGGTCCTGGTGGCAGCGATTGTGTTTCTGGGCTGTATTTTTTCACCTCCAGGATTAATGGATGACGTGGACGCTGCTCACGGACAACTCGCGCGCAATATGATCCAGTCTGGTGACTGGGTGGTTCCTCAGTTGAATGGCGTGCCCTACATTGAAAAGGCTCCGTTGCCGTACTGGTTAATCGCAATCAGTTATTTATTTCTGGGCGTGCATGACTGGGTAGCACGGATTCCTACTGCGCTCGCTGCGGTGCTTCTGTGCTGGACCACGGCGCGTTATGGCCGATGGGCCTTTGGCCGCCATGCCGGCTTCTATGCGGGCCTGGCCCTCTCCACTTGCATAGGCCTGTTTCTTTTCACGCGCATCCTGATTCCTGATGTCATGGTGACGCTCAGTGTTGCCATAAGCTTTATGGCATTCCAGCGCGCCCTGAATGAAGACGGCGAAGAAATGCATCCGCGCCGCTGGGCGGCCATTCTGGCGGCATGCCTGGGCACAGGCGTGCTGCTTAAGGGGCTGATTGCTCTGGTTGTGCCAGTGGGCGGGATATTCGCATACCTTCTGATCACGCGGCAGATGTTCGCGCGTTCCACCTGGCGGCGGTTGCGCCCTTTCAGCGGCGCGCTGATCTTTTTATTGATCGCAGCGCCGTGGCATGTGTTGGCGACATTGCGCATGCCGCCTTATCTCAATTTCACCATGCACAGCGGTCCGGGCGAATATCGCGGCTTCTTCTGGTTTTACTTTATCAATGAGCATGTGTTGCGCTTCCTGAGCCTGCGTTATCCGCGCGATTACAACACTGTTCCCAGACTGGCTTTCTGGCTGCTGAACCTGTTGTGGCTGTTTCCCTGGAGCGTGTATCTGCCGGCTGCTTTCAAGCTGGGTTACAAGCCGGTGGACCGGGCCGGCCGCACGCGAATGCTGGCGCTCTGCTGGGCAGGATTTCTCCTGCTGTTCTTTACCTTCTCCAGCACGCAGGAATACTATTCCATGCCCATGTATCCGGCGCTTGCGCTGCTGCTGGGCTGCGCCATGGACAGCCAGGGGAAATGGGTCACCGTGGGTACGCGCTTTCTGGCCGCTGTTGCTGGAGTCGCAGCCATTGTGATTGGAGTGGTCCTGTTCTCTGTGCGGCATGTGCCAACGCCGGGCGATATTTCCACCGCTCTCCGGGAGCAAAACCAGGAAGCTTATACACTCTCTCTGGGACACATGGGCGATCTGACGCTGCAATCCTTCGCCTATCTGCGGATGCCGCTGCTGCTGGCCGGAGCAGCATGCGTTATTGGAGTTCTGGGCATCTGCATGTGGCGTGGCAGTCGCGCCTACTTTGCCGTGGCGGCGCTGATGGTGGTGTTTTTGCATGCCAGCCACCTCGCGTTGATCACTTTTGATCCTTATCTATCTTCGCGCCCCCTGGCGGAGGCCCTGCTGCACGCTCCGCCCGGCCAATTGATTATTGACGGCACGTACTATCCTTTTTCTTCCGTCATCTTTTACGCCAATCGCAGTGCTTTGCTGTGGAACGGACGCATGAACAATCTGGAATACGGTTCCTATGCGCCGGGAGCAGCCCAGGTCTTTATTGACGATCCGCAGTTTACGAAAGCATGGTCAGGTACAATGCGGTATTACCTCTTGGCCGACGGCGGAGAGTTGGATCGGCTGCGTTCCCTGGTTGGCTCGGCCCATCTGCATCGTATAGCTGAATCTGGAGGAAGACTGCTTCTTTCAAATGGCCTTTCCGCTACGGCCGCAGATTTTAATGGCGGAAAAAACGGGCCCGTGTCATGGTGATCTTAACAACCGCCCTGGCTGTGCTACTCGCTGGTTCCCTGGCGTATTGTGTGCTGATTATTGTGGCCACGCGCCGGTTTCTCCATGCAGCCTTGCCAGTGTCCGCTCAAGGCGTGCAACCGCCGGTGACCGTGCTTAAGCCCCTGTGCGGCGATGATGAAGGCCTGGAAGACAACCTGCGCAGTTTTTTTGTCCAGGATTATCCTGAATACGAAATTATCTTTGGGGTCCATGGTGACAACGATTCTGCCCTGCCTGTGGCGCAAAAAATAATTGCCGAATTTGCCGGCAGAGTGAAATCTCGCGTCGTGATTACCGGGGAATCGCCTGTCCCCAATGCCAAGGCCTTCAGCCTGAACCGGATCGTGCGGGAGGCCAGCCATGAAGTTCTGGTGATGTGTGACAGTGATATCCGCGTAGAGCCATCTCTGCTTTCCTCCCTGGCGGCAGAATTTCAAGACCCAGGCGTGGGGCTGATTACCTGCCCATACCGGGCGGTCCCGGGCAAGAGCGTGTGGTCACAGTTGGAAGCCATTGGCATGAACACGGAATTGCTGGGCGGAGTGCTGGTAGCGCGCATGATAGAAGGCATGAAGTTTGCCCTGGGCTGCACAGTAGCGGTGCGGCGCAGCGTGCTGGACGGCATGGGCGGCTTTGGATATTTACAGGAATTTCTCGCGGAAGATTTCGTCATTGGCCAGCGGACCGCCGAACTGGGCCACCGCGTTCTGCTTTCCTCCAGCGTGATTGAGCATCGCATCGGCAGCCAGGGCATGATGCATAATCTTGGCCACCGTCTCCGCTGGGCGCGCAGCACGCGGCGTTCCCGTCCTGCCGGCTACTGGGGACAGAGATTTACTTATCCATTGCCCTGGGCCCTGCTGCTGGTGGCCATCTATCCAGCGGCGTGGCCGGTTGCGGTCCTCACAGCCGCGTTGCGCGCCGCAGCGGCGCTGGCTACTGCGCGTTATGTATTGCATGATCCTGTTACGCAAAAACAATGGTGGCTCCTGCCCTTGCAGGACCTGCTGGGGTTCCTGGTATGGATCAGCGGGTTTGTGGGCGACACCATTGTCTGGCGCGACCGGAAATGCACTGTTTTGCGCGATGGCCGTCTGCAGGTAAACCCGTAGGGACTGCACAAGCATACCCTTCCAGATTTTTTTCCGCAAAAAATAAACCCCCGCACTTTGCGGGGGTTCGGGAGTTCGCGAGCGAATGATCCCTGGGTTTATTTGCTGCCGGTGGAGCACGTGCTGGAGATCATCTTTACTTTTTTCACGCTGAAAGTGGGCTGCGTGCCAGCGCTGCCAGTGCCACTGGAAGCTGGTGCATTCGATCCGCCCACGCCGCCGGGAGCGGTGCTTCCCGATCCGCTGTTGTCGGAACCTACAATCCGCACCTGATGGCCAACATGGTCGCTCAGTTTGGACGTATCACCGGCCAGTTGCCAGGTCTTGCCTGTCTGGTCCGTCAGGAGCCAGTTGCCGGCAGAACCACTTAGACAGCCTTCGATAGAAGCAGATGAGCTGTCCGTGGTGGTTTGTGTTGTTTGCGTGGTAGTGGTCTGTGTGGTTGAGCTGGTGTCCGGTTGCTGGCTGGGCGAAGTTTGTGATGGCGCCGTCGTCGATGGATTGGATTGATTGCCGGAGGTGCTGGGTGTTGTTTGTGCCACAACCCATACCGACGACAATAGCAGGATTGCTGTGATCAGGTTTGCCTTTCTCATTGTGTGTCCTCCTGGTGCGTTGGGGCCGTTCTTTGCCCGGCCTTGAGAAGTGGAAGCAGCGCTAAAAAATTAGATACAGGAGCCACGGTGGGGTTTGCCTGGATGAGCCAAAGCAGTCAAGAAATGCAGAGCAGCAGAAATGAGCAGTGCAGGATGCAGTGCCGGGAAGACGAAAAATAATTTGCTGTAGTACGTTGGAATTAAGCAAAAAGCAGCGGGTGCAATTGTTACCGCACCCGCTGATGGCTCACGCTTGGGCAGCCAGCACGGAAGCCTCAGGCTCTTCGCTCTTGCGCATGCTTGCGGGAATGTAATTGCAACAGGGATCCTGGGCGAACATGTTGCCGGTTACCGCAAAAGCGCGGGCGCGGGAACCTCCACAGATTTCCCGATACTCGCATTCGCCACATTTCCCCTGCAGGTTTGCGGTATCGCGCAGTGAAACCAGCAGCGGCGAGTCGCGATAGATTTCTCCCAGGCCCTTTACGCGCACATTGCCCGCCGAGACCGGCAGAAAGCCGCTTGGACAAACATTGCCGGTGTGGGAGATAAAGATAAAGCCCTTGCCGTCATTGATCGGCAGGAGACCGGGAACGGCTTTCTCCCAGCCGTGTCCATTGATTTCAACGGCCCCCTGGCCCCGGCTTTTGATGCGCTGCTGGATGATGTAACGGCGATAGTGTTGCGCCTCAGTGGTCTTTACCTTGAACGGGAGCTCTTTGGAAAAACGGTAGAGCGTGCCAAACGCCTCTTCTACTTCGTCGGCGGAGAGCAGATCGTCCATTTGCGCGCGGCCTGTGGGAACCAGGAAGAATGAACTCCATAGCACCAGCTTGAAATTCTTCAGAAGGTTGGCCATGTTTTCCAGATCATGCATGTTCCTTCTGGAAATGCTGGTATTTACCTGGATGGGCAGCCCGAATTCATTGGCCCAATGGATTGCATCCAGCGTGCGAGCATAGGAACCGGGAACGCCGCGAAATGCGTCATGAATCTCCGGCACTGAACCATCCAGACTGACCGCCATGCGGGAGAGCCGGGCGCGTTTAAGGTCGGCGATTGCTTCGCGCGTGAGCAGCGGCGTGGCACTCGGCGTCATGGCAGGATGCAGCCCATGGGCCACTGCCCGGCGCACCAGATAAAAAATGTCAGGACGCTTCAACGGGTCGCCACCTGTCAGGATGAAGATAGGTGGCCGGACATCTGCCACATCCCGGATCAGCTTCTCCGCTTCCAGAGTCGTCAGCTCCAGCGGATGCCGTTTGGCTTGCGCCGACGCCCGGCAATGGCAGCATGCCAGGTCGCATGCCTGGGTGGTCTCCCAGATCACAATCATTGGACTTTCATTCAGGTCGAAGTTTGCGTTCATAGCCACCCGTCCTTAAGGAACCACTTAAATCAAAATACTGAAAAACAATCCTAAGATGTTGGCCGCACCTCAGATGTGATGGTCATCACACAATGCTCAAAGGCTGGAATCAAAAAGCACAGTTCTAATGCATCCATGACGAGGATGCCCTAACATCGTAATGCCGGCCATGGGCAAGGCCGCGTGATGATTGTCACAGCGATTGAAGAAAGCGCCGGCGCACCATGAATATTGTTGTGTTCTGCGGGTCTGGTCTGGTTGACTAGAGATCGGCCCCAAAAAAGAACCGGATACACCAACGAAAAACAGGAGAGTCGGCAAAAATGAAGAGCCTGCGTGGTTGGCTGTCACCTTTGGTTTATCTCTCGAATAACTGGATCAGCCTGGTGGGAGTGGTGGTGGTAACGGCAGCCACGGTTACGTGGATGGTATTCCTTCCCATCACGCTACGGGGCGGTCTTTTGCACCCCTATTTTGGAATTGTGGTGTATTTATTGCTGCCGGGGATTTTTGTCAGTGGGCTGGTCCTGATTCCAGTGGGGATTTACTGGAACCGCCGCCGCCAGAAGGCTAAAGGGAGTTTTCCGTCTACTTTTCCGCCACTCGATCCTCGCAGCCCGGAGCTGCGCAAGCTGGCTGCCTTTGTTATGGTCACAACTTTCCTGAACATCATTATTGCCAGCCAGTTCTCTTACAGCGCCGTGCGCTACATGGACACCACTGCTTTCTGCGGCCAGACCTGCCATGTGGTCATGCAGCCGGAGTTCACTGCGCATCAGCGGTCGCCGCACTCGCACGTGGAGTGCGTGAATTGCCATATTGGCCCTGGCGCTTCATGGTTCGTACGCAGCAAGTTTTCGGGAGTGGGGCAGCTCATTGCTGTGTTCCTGAACAACTATCCCCGGCCCATTCCTGTCCCTGTGCGCAATCTGCGACCCGCGCGCGAAACATGCGAAACCTGCCACTGGCGGCAGAAATTTGCTGAAGACCGCCTGCGTGACATAGCCACCTACGGTGAAGATGAGCAGAATACCTTGAGCCATACTGTGCTGATGCTTCATCTGGGGGGAGGGCCAAGCCGCACAGGCATCCATGGTCGGCACCTGGGACAGGGAGTTACGGTGCGTTATTACGCATCGGATGAAAAGCGGCAGACCATTCCTTATGTGGAGTACACGTCCGCCGGCACAACCACGATCTTTACCTCTGGCAATGTGAAGCCCGCTCCTTCACAATTACGCGAGATGGATTGCATCGACTGTCACAATCGTCCCACGCATATCTATCAGATGCCGGCCCGCGCCGTGGACGACGCGATGCTCACCGGCGAGCTCTCTTCCAGCCTGCCCTTTGTCAAAAAACAGGCCGTGGTCATTCTGAAGCAGTCCTATGCCACTGAATCTGATGCTGTTGCCCGCATTCCTGCGGCCTTTGAGGATTTTTACCGCAATAATTATCCAAAGGTGTACGGGCAGCAGCGTGACGACATTACACGCTCCGGCAAGGCGTTGCTCACGATCTTCCAGCACAACATTTTTCCGGCCATGAAAGTCAACTGGGGAACTTATCCGAATAATCTGGGACACACGGACTTTGACGGCTGCTTCCGCTGCCATGATGAGCAGCACGCTGCTCAGGGAGGCAAAACCATTACGCAAGACTGCAGCGCCTGCCATAATCTGCTGGCATCAGATGAGAAGAACCCGAAAATCCTGGTGGACCTGGGAATTTCTCCGGCAGCAAAATGAGATTTTGAGAGTTCAGTTCCGGGAGTTGAGCCAATCCGGGTTTCTGCGATCCATGACTGCGTGAGCGGGCGGTGCTGCTTACTGCGCCCTGGGTTCGATGGAAACTCTGCCCACCGCGGCATCTGTCTCGCTTTTCTCTAACAACCGGTAGGCCTGGGCCATGGTCAGATCATCGCTAACGCGATGGAAGCCGGTCATAGACTGTTTCTGTTTCACATTGATCGACTTGAAAACAACGGCGTGGCCGCTCATTTTTACATTCAGCGACACAACTTCCCAGTGATCATCGCCTACCCGGTCCTGAATCACGGAGAACGTGCCGCCCTTGTTCAATCGTCCCAGTAGTCCCCATCCGAAAGTGACATCTTCAAATAACGTTCCATCCATGCGGGCGAGCCTGCCTGCTGCTCGATCAATCCACATTGTCCCGCCCAGGGAACGGAAGACCTGCAACTCACGGTTGGGCGCGTTGTAATGCGGGTTGGGGAAAAAACTTAAGCGGATCTGCCCCTGGTCCGCTCCTTCATATTTGAAGATGAAAGCTTCCGGGATGGCCTTGAACATCTGTATCAGGCGATCCTCGTCATCCTTTTCGCGCTTGGCGCGTTTCGCCCGCTCACTGGGATCTTCCACCAGTTTCTTCATGCGCGTTTCATCATTGGCGCGTTGCTCGCCGGTGAGGGGGAGTCCGTTGATGAGCAGAGTGCGGGCCAACTGGCCATCCTTGGTATCCACAACGTCCCGGTCCTGGCTGCCTTTTTCATCTTCGCGGTGAATGCGGTAGCGCCAGTGCGAGTGATCATTCCTGCTGGCGTCCAATTCGCGTTGCACGGTCTGGCGCACGTATTCGGTAGCATCCTTAGGCAGGAGCGGGTCCGGCAGCGTGGTTACAGTTTGTGGCGCGGGCAGGGCGTAGAGCAGGTTTACAAATATCAGTAAAACCAACACACGTCCCAAAAGCCTATGGGAATTCATAATTCTTCGAATCGTATATAAGTTAGACGCACAAAATCCAGCAGCTAGTTGCATTTTAACCGGCGAAATTGCCAAGGGTTAAGTAAGAGCACAAGATTCAGGGCACAAAGAGAGAAGGCTGTCACGCCAAAACAAGCGTTGCGTCGCGACCGGGGGCTTGAGAGAGGGCCACTCACAAAACAAGAGGCAGCCTTGCGGCCGCCCCCTGTTCGACCTCTTCGGAAAGCAGTCCCATTTAGCTCAATAATCGCGGCCCTCAATCAAGACTGTTGTTCCCCTGGTTTTCAGTCTTGCTCATGGCCGCGCCATTCCGTCCCGGTCGATGGCATTATCCAAATGCAAACATACGGCCAAACTTAGCAGAAATGCTGAAAATTTATTTTGAATGTAAACTGTTGAAAATAAAACATTTGATATATTATAAGGCTTAGTGACAAAAGAGTTAATGTTTACTTTTATACAACTAAGGAAATTTAAGTATACAGATGCCGCGAATGGGTATCTGATTGCCTTTCCGTCGCACACCTAGAGTAACTACTTCATTGCGTCAAGAGCGCAGTAAACTAGCGGTAATCCCTGATTGATCTGCGACAGGCGTATTGAAAAACTTGCAAGTCAAATTCAAATCTCACTGCAGCGAAGAGAAACAAGAAAAGGTGCCGAAATGTGGAAACCCCGTCCTGAAGACAACAAACCCATGAGCGCAAATCCAACTCAGCCTGTGCAGCCTGCAAGCCAGCCTGCCGCGGTTACAGCTCCTTCTATCCCCACGCCGAGTAAGGAAACCAGCAAGGCAAGCGATCCTTACCGTGCGGACGTAGGACATATTGGAAAATCAGTCCAGATCCGCGGAGAACTCAGCGGCAGCGAAGATCTCTATCTGGACGGAGAGGTCGATGGCAACATCGATCTTCGAGACCATAGTCTGATCATCGGTCCGAATGGAAAAATCAAGGCCGGAATCAGCGCCCGCGACCTGGTGGTGCACGGCAAGGTGGAAGGAAACATTACCGCTACCGGCAAAGTCGAGTTGCGGAAGTCCTGCACATTGATGGGTGACGTAAAGACCGGGCGCATTGTGATTGAAGATGGCGCTTTCTTCAAAGGCGCAATTGACATCCAGGAAAAAGAGACGAAGCAGGAAGCGCGTAAACCGGTTGCTTCAGCCTCCAGCGCGGGTATGAGTTCCAGCTCCGGCAGCGGGGTAAGCAGCTACAGTGCGGCGGCGGGAGCACAAGGTTCCTTTTTAGAGTCGAAATAATGTAGAGTAGGGGAGTTTGGGCTCCTCCAGTCACAATTTCAAGCGGTGGTTCCGTGGTGCAGACGGCTCCCAGGCCAAAGCGGCCGAGAGTTCGCAGCCTGCGTCACGGACCAGCCGTCGCTGCATTGGACTCAGCGAATTTATGCGCGATCTGCGCAGCACCGATGATAAGAAGCTGTGCGTGCTTGACCTGGGCCCAACCTCACCCGCAAATATCTCCTTCCTTACTGAGCTCGGCGTTCGTGTTTATAACGAAGATATTCTGCGTGAAGCCCAGGACCCCAATTACCAGACCAAGCAGGAAGACGGCTCTCTGCTGCCTGATCCGGTAAAGTTCTTTGCTGAAAACATGAATTACCCCGCAGAGCAGTTTGACGCCGTACTCTTCTGGGATGTGGCTGACTATCTGCCGGAGCCTCTGGTAAAGCCGCTGGTAGAAAAACTGCAAACCATGCTCAAGCCCAAAGGAAACCTGCTGGCGTTCTTTCATACTAAGGACGCGGGGCCTGAATCACTCAACTCACGGCATCACATCGTACAGAATGACACTCTGGAACTGGAGCCTCGGCCAGGTTTCCCCCTCCAGCGGATTTTCAATAACCGGCACATTGAAAATCTATTCAAAGACTTTGCTTCGCGGAAGTTTTTCCTCGGTCGAGACAATATTCGCGAAGTCCTGATGGTTCGATAGCCCGAACCAGCTTCACTCTTTTTGTAATTTTTACTTTGCAACCAATTTATAGGCAGGTATACAGAGTCCTACAAGTGGTATCTGTGTGCTCACTCTGTGGCTCGTGAATAAAAAGACGCCTTAATCCCAAGTCTGAGTTCCTGATTCTGTTCTGCTGTTCCTTTCAGCTTAAGCTTTCCGAATCAACAGCTTAGATTTTCCTCGCAAAACCTGATGGTTTCGGCGTTCTTTAGGCACAAGGATTGCTCTTATAACAGCCGTTCGACGATAAACAAAAATGGGACCCTCAGTGGGCCGCACAAAAAGGTAGGTTTCAAAATGGCTAGCAGCTTGGGTGTAATGAGTAACTTGGGGATTCTGGTTCCCGCAGTTGAACGCCGGTCGGCCAATTATAGCGAAATCTATAATCAGCATTGCCACCGGGTATACTCACTGGCTTTTTGGATGACCGACAACGAATTGGCAGCGGAACAATTTTCCCAGAACGTTTTCCTCAGGGCTTTTGCTACCGTGGATAGCCCTAAGGCAGAACACATCGATCAAGCTTTCATGGCGGAAGTCCGCGAAATCGCAGCCGTGGGTTTACTCACACTGAATTGCGTCTCCCCGACTTCCAGCAATGTATTCGGCAATATCAAACGTGTTTATCTGGAGCGTGCAGTGGTTGAGTTGCCCGCAACGGAAAGGCTTATTTTTCTGTTCCATGATGTAGAAGGGTACGATCATCTGCGGATCGCGCGGCTGCTGGGCATCACGGAGCATGATTCACAATCTGGACTTCATCAGGCACGCCTGCAAATTCGGGAATCTGTGTCACAAATGTGCGCGTAGTCAAGTTGGCTTTCTCTCCTCTCCTCTCCAGACCCCTCTTTATGAGGGGTTTTTTATTCAAGTTGGGATGAGTTGTTAACCCCATGTGTGCTTTATTCACTTGTGGGAGTGTTTATTTATGTTAATTTGCTACCGATGCGAAACTTTTTCCGCGCAATTACGTCTATTTTAAATAACAACATACGCAGTACCCCCACGTGGGCGTCGCCCCTATACCGGCGCCCACTTTCTTTTTGCCATCCGATGAAAATGATGAACAACTGGAAAGCCAAGTCAGGGCAACAAATAGACTAGACATTTGGCTCTAACAAGCGGCATTGGAACAGCTTCCACATGTTGATGAAAGAGCTTCCATGAGTTGATGACAATGGAATCGCTGAAGTCAGGTTGGACCAAGATAGATAGACAGATTCAAAATTAGATAAACCATATCAATGGAGGAAGGTGGGGAGATGGATTGGAAAAAAACGCTGATATATGGGTCTTTTGCGGCTGGAGCAGTTTTGTTTTTGACCGGAAAGCGGCCAGCGGGGTTGGTGGTGGCCGGGATCGGTGTGGCCACGTTTGCCGTCGAGCATCCGGAAAAATTTGAAGAGATATGGCGGCACATGCCGGAATACATTGAAAAGGGCAGCAAGTTTGTCGATATGGCCTCTGGTTTTCTGGAGCGGTTGAGCGAGCAGAAAGGCAGCGGCTATCGCAACATATCCGTAGCCGGCGGGAATCGCTACTAGCTTTGTGATCGCATGATTTGTATGCAGGACTGAGAAATTTTTACCACTGATTCACATAGATGACACTGATCGGAAAAAGAGAGTGTGAGCTTCTGCATGTGTGCTGGTTTTTCAGATCAGTGGAATCCGTGGTTATCAAAATCCGTGGTTATCAAATAGTGAATTTAAGGTCTTTACCGCTTTAACTCCAGGGTGATGCGCTGGCGCTCCGCATCGTCAATCGCGCGGGCAAACCGGGCGAAAGCAGTATATTTTTCCGGTGCAATCACTTGTATGGGAATGCGGAAGTCGCGATGTATGTCAATCTGCCCGGGCATTCTCACAAAGCGCAGAGCATATTCTCCGAATTCGCTGCGGCTGGTAAAGTCAGCCGGCAGGGAACGTGCTTCCACTCCAGCAGGAATCTGAAGATGAAAAACGGTGCTCTCAAAAAACAGGGAATCGAGATAGAGAGGGAAGAGGCGTTCGGCTGTCCTGGCGTAGGTTGTTCTCAGCCCCAGGGCCGGAGCAAGCTGGCCCATATCGACAATCCCGGCTGCAAGTCCCAGGTATTGGGCCACAGTACAGTTCAGTGACAGTTCCAGCGCCTGCTCTGACGCACTCTCACCGCTGATGGAGCCGGTGACTGCGGATGCGCCGGGAAAAATACGTACGGCTAATTGCTCAAGAAATGCCTGCCGGTCATGATCGGAGCCGTTGCGTAACAAGCCCCGGACCTCCTGTGCGCGGGCCGCACCGAGGCGCACATGCAGCCGCGCCACCAGGTCTCCATGTTGCAATGACAAATCTGCTTCCGCCACGCTTTTCTCAGAGGCAGGCTTTGTCACCAGAGCGACAATTTCCGGTTGCTGATCGCTTTCTCCATGTTCGGAGACTAAAAGAGCATCACGCGCTTCCACCCAGGGCGGGACCACGCCAAATGGCAGCCCTTCGGATTCTGCATCCAGGTCGATGGTTTCTCCGTTGCGGAACCATAAGCGCACTAATGGTTCGGTATAACATGAGAGTTCGCGGCTTTTTCCGCAGTACAGTTCAATTCTGTGGGCGATGATCAGAGCGGCTTTTAATCCTGCGGCGCGGGCCATAGCAAGAAACACGGCGGTGCGGCTGCCCTGCCCGTTGTTGAGCGTATCTTCCGCTGAATTGCCTGCCCAATCCGGGCCGGTAGACTCAATTTTTTCCGTGACAAAGTGATAGATCCGTCTGGCTTTCTCAATCTCGCTCCGGTCGTCATTCTGGCCGAGCGCAGATGCGCTGTCATGCACATGCAGGCCGGCGCGCGTGGCTTCCATCAGCTCATCCTGCAGTTCCTCCAGCGTCTGCTCATGCACCATAACCGTAATCGAAGGCAGCAGGTTTGTGTCAGGGACCAAAGCCTCAGGCGTAGTCTGAACAATATTATCGCGCTCCCATATGCGGATGGTGGCGCCGTGGTTTTCACCGACCAGCGGCAGCGGCGGGCCAGACTGCTCGCGAATCCTGACCCTGGACTCGCTGGGAGCCAGCAGGACGAGCCGGGAATAAAGGATGGGCGCAGCGAAAGAGCCAAAAGTAAAGGAAACGGCGTCTTCGGCAAGCCGGTCCATCTCGGAATAATGCATCACGAACTCTTCTTCAATCGCGTCGCCCGGCTCGAGCGCAGGCATGGAGATGGTCGGTTTTTGCCGGGTTAGTTCAGGTTCAATGATTTCACCCGAACGCTTGATGGTGCGTAGCTCCAGCAAATCGGCCCCTCGCGGTAGAGGAATCTCTCCATACTGGCTGATCCCATCTTTATTAAGAAGGCGGGTAATCCTGTGAACATAGACCGAAACAGAGCCGTCCTGCTTCAGCTCGATTGCTTTATCCGACAATAGAATGACAGCCGTGCCGCCGGAAAAGCTGCGCTGCGCCGTCTTGTGGACCAGATCAATCCCATCGCGACGGTAGGGCTGGTAAAACTCTTCTCCAGTAGAGAAGCCGTTGGCCCGCTGGCTGTTGCTGTCCTGTGCCAGCATTGGATTCTTTTCCAGACGCGCATAGCCGGCAGCGTTGGGTGCAAGTATGCGTAATTGCGCTGCCTGCAGCCGTGCCGCGCTCCAACGGTCCGCCAACACCAATTGCTCCACCAGATTGCGCCGTGCCAAGCGGTGCCAGGGATTGCGGGTAACAATCTGCCGCAAATATGCCGCAGCGGCGCCATGCCGTCCTGAATCAGACAGCACCCTGGCATACTGCAGTGACTCTGGCGCACATGCGTTCAACCGCTGCTCCAGCGCGGCCGCTTTGTCCTGTTCCGCTGTGGAACCATAAAATTTGATTGCTTCCACCAGACGCGTACAGGAAGGATGCAACTCCAGCAAGCGTCTCAATAGGGCCGAAGCATCTGGCTGTTGATCGGATGAAAGAAGATCGTGGGCAAGATGGAAGGCCAGGGACAGGGCATCTTCAGATTGCGGCCGTTCGGCCAGCAGCGTGGAGAGATCCTGGCGCAGTACGTTATCCATCTGGCCACGTTCCACGGCACTCTCTGCCACTTTTAACCGGGCCATGATGGCGGAGGGCTGCGCTTCTCCAACCGCTTTCCAGAAAGCGGTGGCGCGGGACGAGTGTTCGTCAGCGGCGGAGTAGAGCAGCGCGCGGAGATAAGGCGTGATTGCGACGGAAGGCGCGGATTCAATCGACTGTGCCATGTTCACCAGATCACCATGAAAGTAAGCAATCAGCGATTGAACATATGGGCGCAAAGCAAGCGGCAAGTCAGAGGATTGATTCGTGGAAACAGTTGGTTGCGGGAGCAAAGATATGCTGAAAGGCGCAGAGTCCGCCGCGAATTTGAGCAGCAGGCGGTGGCGGCCTGCGCTGAGTTGCAG
>DAHUXF010000249.1 GCA_027307295.1 Acidobacteriaceae bacterium | reverse complement strand
CACAACTGGAAAACTGACAGAGCCCTCAGGACGGGAAGCCCACTCTCTCGCTAACAACGGCAGCGGGGTCCCGTCTAACCCTTCGTCTAGCCTGGTCTTTTAAAAATTCAGTTTGGAGAACTCTATGCGCAAATATCTCGCAGTTGCGGCGCTTCTGGCCGCCTCTTGTTCCTTTCTGGTGACTCGCGTCCAGGCCCAGTCCGCCATGCTGGATATTCCACGGGACAGCCAGCATGCCCGGGTCTTGCAACGCGTTGGCATTACTGACATCGTCATCAATTATCACCGCCCGCTGGTAAAGGGCCGGAAGATATGGGGCAATATTGTCCCTTACGGCCAGGTGTGGCGGGCCGGCGCAAATGAGAACACCACCGTCGAATTCAGCGATCCAGTCACCGTTGAAGGCAAAGCGCTGGCCAAAGGGATTTACGGCCTGCATATGATTCCTGCTGAAAACGAATGGACCATCATCTTTTCCAAAACTGCATTCGCCTGGGGTAGCTTTACCTACAACCAGTCTGAAGATGCCTTGCGCGTGACGGTAAAACCCCAGGCCGCAGACATGAAAGAGGCCCTGAGCTATGACATTGACGATGTCACGCCTACGTCAGCAGTGGTGACAATGCGCTGGGAAAAAGTGGCAGTACCATTCAAGGTGGAAGTGAATACGAACGAGCTTGTTGTGGAGAGCCTGCACCGCCAGCTTCGCGGCCTGGCGCAATATACATGGGATGGATGGGATGACGCCGCCACATATTTGTTCGCCAACAAATACAACCTGGAAGAAGCATTAAAGTTTGAGGATCGCTCGATCCAGGTGGAGGAGCGCTATGACAATCTGATGAACAAGTCGCGCATCCTGGACGCGCTCAACCGCAAAGACGATGCCACCGCCGCCCGCAACAAAGCACTTTCCATCGCCAGCGTCACGCAGCTTCACGACTATGGCCGCCAGTTGCAGCAACAGGGAAAACAGGAGCAGGCATTTGAGATTTTCCGCGCAAATATTAAGAAAGACCCCAACCATTGGCTGGTACGCACTGAAGCGGCGCGGATTGCCGTTGCCAAGGGGGATTATGACGGCGCTGTAAAAGAAATGAAACGTGCCCTGGCGGCCGCTCCCGATCAGGCAAAATCCACGGTGGAAGGATTCATCAAAAGATTGGAAGCAAAGCAGGACATCAACAAATAATTTGAACGCAATCTGCGGAGTGTTTGAGATCCAGCTAGAGCTTTAGCCTCTTTGCATGCGGCCACATCGGCCCAAGGAGACAAGCTTGGCTGGATTTCAAGTTTTTGCAATTGAACCTGCGTTGGCAGAAAAAGTTCGCACTACCCTTAAATCTCCTCAATATGGGCACCCGGCGCATGTGGAACTGGCCGCAGGTTATGGCCCATGCCGCGCCTGTTTAAAACAATTCCGCGTGGGCAAGGAAGACCGCATTTTATTTACCTACAATCCCCTTGCCGGTCTCGACGACTATCCTTCGCCTGGGCCAGTCTTTATCCACGCACAAACATGCGCAATCTTTGCTGAAATTGGAAAGTTTCCTGAAGAACTGCGCTCGCTACCTCTCACTCTGGAAGGATACGGCAAAGATCGTTGGATCATTGTCCGGGAGCGGCCATCCGCACCGGACATTGAAGGTTCCATTGAGCGCTTGTTGCATACACCAGGAGTTGAGTACGTCCATGTTCGCAATACCGAGGCTGGATGCTTCATTGCCCGGATCGGTCGCGATGACGTGGACGAACATCATCCTCGCTAGCGCGCACAATCCGGCTCGCCTGCCTCTGCGCTGCCATGCCCTCTGCGCTATCATGAAGATGCTCCACTTCAATCTCCAGGAGAGCGTCTCATGCGCGGATGGTTAAGCTTCGTCGTGCTTGCAGGCATCGTTGTCACGTCGGCGCATTTGGCCCCTGCCCAGACATCACTGCCCCCGTCATCTCAGCCCGCTACATCTCAGAACCAGCCGTCTCCCGGCCCAATGGCGCTCCAGGTCCGGGGAGAGTTTCTGCACTCGTGGAATGCTTACAAGCAATATGCCTGGGGGCATGATGAACTCACACCATTAAGCCAGGACCATCATGACTGGTATAGCGCGCCTCTCCTGATGACGCCCGTGGACGCACTGGACACCATGCTCATGATGGGACTCACCGATGAAGCCACCAAGACGCGCGATCTGATCGCCAAGAACCTCTCTTTCGACCGGGACATTGAAGTCAAGAATTTTGAGATCACCATCCGTCTGCTGGGCGGCCTTCTCAGCAGTTACCAGCTCAGCGGCGATGCTCGTCTGCTGGAACTGGCTGAGAATCTTGGCAACCGGCTGCTTCCGGTCTTCAATTCGCCTACGGGCATGCCCTATATGTATGTGAATCTCAAGACCGGCAAGACGCGCGGCGCGGAGAGCAATCCGGCTGAAATCGGCACATTGCTGCTTGAATTCGGCACTCTCAGCAAACTTACCGGAAAACCTATTTACTATGACAAGGCCAAGCGCGCGCTGGTTGAACTGTACAGCCGCCGGTCGGCCATCGGGCTGGTTGGTTCCGCCATCAATGTTGAAACCGGCAAGTGGACCGATACCACCAGCCACATCAGCGGCGGCATTGATTCCTATTACGAGTATCTGCTGAAGTCCTGGCTGCTGTTTGACGATGTTGATTGCAAGAAGATGTGGGAGAGCAGCATCAAGTCCATCAATAAATATCTGGCCGATACCACGCATGGCGGCCTCTGGTATGGCCAGGCAGATATGAATACCGGCAAGCGGATTTCCACGCAATACGGCGCGCTGGACGCATTTTTTCCTGCTGTGCTGGCCCGCTCGGGAGACATTGATCGCGCACGGCGGCTGCAGGAATCCTCTTACAAAATGTGGACAGCCTTCGGCATTGAACCGGAGATGATTGACTACAGCACCATGAAAGTCCTCTCGCCCGCTTATCAGCTTCGCCCGGAAATCATTGAGTCTGCATACTATCTCTCTTATTACACCAGAGATCCCCGCTATCAGGAGATGGGATCAACGTTCCTGCTGGGCCTGGTGCGTTACTGCAAAACAGATGCCGGCTACGCCGCCCTGAGCGATGTGGAGAAAAAGACAAAGCGTGATCGCATGGAAAGTTATTTTCTGGCGGAAACCCTCAAGTATCTCTATCTGCTCTTTGCTCCAAGGGAAACGCTGAACCTGAATAAAGTGGTTTTTAATACTGAAGCGCATCCTCTGCGCCGGACGTGGTGATTTGTATTCAGGAATTGTTGAGCAGATGCTTAAAGCCGGCAAGCCCAGGCAAGGGCCCTCGGAATTGGGCCATACAAGAAAGCGGAGAAAAGAGATAAAAGGATATCCGGCCTCGAGATCAGGCTTGGAGGCACCTTTCCCGGAATGCGCAATCGCCGGTATCCTTTTATCTCATCCACAGTTCTTACCTTCTTTCCTTCTTCCCCTTATACCCACTCTCTTATTGCGAGAAGCACCCAAGTACTATCACAGGCTTTTTCCGCGGGAGCGGGGTAAATCACCGAATGACTGCTGTTGCATGATTATACTGCAAGCGTGACGCCAAACTAAGGCAGCCACAAGTCATTGAAATTAGACAGGATACTGAGGAGTCACGAATAGGGCTGTGACAATGTGACACCGTCATCTGTGCCACGTCATGTTCAATTTGTCACACCACTTCCGGGCCGACCAAACAGAGCGCCCTGGTCGTTCAGCCCCCAACTTAACAGCATTTCAAAACGTTCAAGCTGCTCTTCTGGCCCACAACAGGTGGCGCTGCCGGTTTAGCAGCCCGCACAAATGCGCTCATGAACTTGCCTTCCACCAGAGGTGCAATGGCGTCAACATCCAGGCCCTGCCCGGTCAAAAAAGTGCGCGCATCTTCAATGTTATAGACTCGCGTCGGTTCCATCGTGACATCGGTAAAACCTGCCGCATTGAGCTTGGCAACATAGTCCGTGTCTCGAAGGGCCCCGGCAATGCAGCCCACCCACAATAGCAGGCTCTTCTGGATGTCCTCTGGCACTTCGCCCCGCACGACAACGTCCGATACAGCAAGGCGGCCACCGGGTTTGAGCACACGAAAGGCCTCGCGCAGCACCCGGTCCTTGTCTGCGGACAGGTTAATGACGCAATTGGAGATAATCACATCGACGGAATTTGCCGGCAGAGGGATGTTTTCAATTTCGCCCCGCAGAAACTCTACATTCGTAATACCGGATTTTTTCTTGTTCTCCAGGGCCAGGGCCAGCATGTCATCCGTCATGTCCAGGCCGTAGGCTTTGCCCGTAGGACCAACCCGCCGTGCGGAAAGCAGAACATCAATGCCTCCGCCGGAACCAAGGTCCAACACAATTTCTCCGGGCTTGAGTTCCGCCAGCGCCGTTGGATTACCGCAACCCAATGAGGCCTTCAGCGCTTCTTCCGGAATCGTGCTGGTCTGTCCCAGGTCGTACAGATCGCGTGTGATGGGATCAACGTCAGTTCCACAGCATGCGGAAGCTCCACAACACGAGTTGCCTTCTCCGGTGGCCACGCGGCGCGCCGCTTCACCGTACTTTTCTTTCACTACTTCCTTAATGTCCTGTGTGCTCATGCATTCGTCTCCTTTTCCCGTTGCAGCCATTCACCGGCAGCAGGTTTTGTTGGCAGTAATAATGCGCCGCGGTTCCACCGCTTTACTGCGCGTGCAACATTCGGCATATAAAAAGCCAAGCAGCTCTTCCAGCGTCTTTACATTGGCTGAGTATCGAAGATATGTCCCTTCGCGTTGCACTTCTATCAGAGATTCATTCTTCAACTTTTCCAGATGATGTGAGAG
>DAHUXF010000248.1 GCA_027307295.1 Acidobacteriaceae bacterium | reverse complement strand
CTGGCCGCAATTTATATGGGCAAGATCACCAAGTGGAATGACCCGCGACTGGCCAAGGTCAATCCAGGCATTAAATTCCCGGATACCGACATTGTTGTTGTGCACCGCTCTGATGGCAGCGGCACAACATATATTTTCACCGACTATCTCTCAAAAGTAAGTCCTGAGTGGGCCAGCAGCATTAAAAAGGGCACGGCCGTGAACTGGCCCGTGGGTCTTGGACAGAAAGGCAATGAGGCCGTTGCCGGTACCGTAAAACAGACCGAAGGCAGCATTGGTTATGTTGAGCTGATTTACGCGCTTTCCAACAAAATGTCTTATGGCACGGTACAGAATGCAGCGGGTAAATTCATCAAGGCCAGTCTTGACTCTGTTACTGCCGCCGCTGCTTCCATGAAAGAGATGCCGGATGACTTCCGCGTTTCCATCACCAACGCTCCGGGCAAAGACGCCTATCCGATCAGCAGCTTTACCTGGCTTCTGGTTCCCGCGGACTGGAATGATGCCGCAAAGTGCAAAGTGTTCGTTGACTTTCTGAATTGGATGGTTGATCAGGGACAAACCATGACGGCCGCTCTGGACTACGCTCCGCTTCCCAAGAACGTAGCGCAAAAGGTAAAAGCGCGGATCAAAGAAGTAAAAGCAAAGTCCAAGCAGTCCGCCGGTCTGCAGGCGAAGCCCCAACAGACCGCTAAGAAGTAGCCCTGCTGACAGCACAAAACACTTTCGCAACAAATGCAATACAAGCAGATTGTGATCTCTTCCTTACTCTTGCCTTATGCGCCGGTCTTACCAACCGGCGTTTTTTATGTATGCAATCGGCTGTGCCCCGCCATGCTCCGATGAAAACCACATTGCAGCATTTTACAAAACCAGTGAAACCCGTGCGTCGACAGCTGCATATGAAACAGAGCTGAAAGTTTTAACAATGTATTAACAATCGTCTGATAGCTTCCAGACATGCAAACCATGCCTGAACCAGTGCCTTCGGACACTCCCGGGGATACTCAGGCCCACAAAACAGCAGATATGCCGCGACGAGAGCTGGCCGTGGTGCCGAAGCGGCGTTTGGAAATGCAGGAGCATGTTTGGGCAGACAAGATTTTTCGGTCCCTCATGGTTCTGTGTGCTGTGGCGCTGCTGGCCATTGTTGGGCTGATTGTGGCGGAGCTGATCAAAGAATCGCAGCTTTCCATCAGCAAGTTCGGCTTCAGGTTCCTGGTCAAACAAATATGGGACCCGGTCAATGAAGATGTCGGCGCGCTGCCTTTCATCTATGGCACGGTAGTATCCGCGATTGTTGCCCTGATCATCGCTGTTCCGCTTTCCGTGGGGACTGCATTATTTCTGACCGAGCTTTGTCCACAGCGGATTCGCGGGACGCTCTCCCTGCTCGTTGAATTGCTTGCAGCCATTCCCAGCGTGATCTATGGACTGTGGGGCATCTTTGTTCTTGCGCCATTTCTGCGCGCGTATGTGGAGCCGTTTCTGGCAAAATATTTTGGCTGGACCGGCTTCTTCAGTGGGCCGAAATACGGCTATGGAATGCTGGCGGCAGGTGTGATCCTGGCGATTATGGTGCTCCCTCTGATCGCGTCCCGTACCCGCGAAGTCATCTCCGCTGTACCCCGCGTACAACGTGAAGCAGCGCTGGCGCTGGGAGCCACCAAATGGGAGATGCTGCGGATGGCCGTCCTGCGGAATGCGCGTCCGGGAATTCTGGGCGCTGTGATTCTGGGCCTGGGCCGCGCCCTGGGTGAAACCATGGCCGTAACCATGCTGATTGGCAACCGGGCGGAAATCTCGCGCTCTCTTTTTGCGCCGGGAAATACCCTGGCCAGCGTTATTGCCGGCGAATTCACTGAGGCCGTGGGCAACATCTATCTCAGTTCTCTGGTTGAGATGGCGCTGGTCCTGTTCGTTCTCACTCTGATTGTCAATGCGCTTGCCGGACTTCTGGTCTGGTCCATTACTCGGGGAATGCCATCGAGGGCCCTTGCTTAACCCACGGCAAAACATCGCGCTGCACCGGAGGCTCCAGAATGGCCTGGCCCTGGGGCTGATTACCCTTGCCATGCTCGTGGTGACAGTCCCGCTGTTTTTGATTTTGGGGACCGTGATTTCGCGCGGCATTCATGGGCTGAACTGGTCGTTTCTTACGCAAATTCCCAAGCCCATTGGAGAAGTTGGCGGTGGCATGGCCAATGCCATTGTCGGCTCCATGACACTGCTGGCCGTGGCCAGTTTGATTGGCGTCCCGCTGGGAGTTGGCGCAGGAGTTTTTCTCGCCGAGTATGGCCGTAATAAGTGGGGAAACATCGTCCGCTTTACAGCTGACGTGCTCAATGGCGTCCCCTCCATCGTGATCGGGTTAACGGCCTACGCTCTGGTAGTGGTTGTGCAGAAACATTTCTCCATGCTGGCAGGCAGCGTCGCCCTGGGGATCATGATGATCCCCACCATCTGCCGTACCACGGAAGAGGTATTGCTGCTGGTTCCGCAATCCATCCGTGAAGCGGCATTAGGGTTGGGCATACCGAAATGGCGCACCATTCTTTCTGTTGTTTTACGCACCGCCAGCTCCGGCATTGTGACCAGCATCATGCTTGCTTTTGCCCGCATTGCCGGAGAAACCGCGCCCCTGATGTTCACTGCCTTTGGCAACCAGTACTGGAGCAAAAGCGTGAATCAGCCGACTGCCGCGCTGCCTCTGCAGATTTTCACTTACGCTGTGATGCCGTATGATGAAGCCCACCAGCAAGCATGGACAGGAGCTCTAGTCTTAATTGCCCTGATTATGTTCACCGTCATCTTCTTCCGCTTTATTGCCAGCCGAGGCGCCATTAAGGGGGCCAGTTAAAATGGAAGGTGCCGGTATCCATGTAAAAGACCTGAACGCCTGGTTCGGCCCAAAACAGGCCTTGTTTAACATTGCCATGGAGATTCCCGCGAAGAAGGCCACGGCCATCATTGGCCCTTCCGGTTGCGGCAAATCCACCTTCGTTCGTTGTCTTAACCGCATGCATGAAACGCTGCCCGATACCCGTGTGGAAGGCAAAGTTTCCATCGGCGAACTGGACGTTTATGGAAAAGGCGTCTCGCCAGTCTGGATCCGGCGGCGCGTCGGGATGGTGTTTCAACGGCCGAATCCGTTCCCGACGATGTCGATCTATGACAACGTGGCTGCCGGGCTTAAGTTGAATGGCTTTCGCAATCGCCGCGAACTCGATGTGGTCGTTGAACGCTCCCTGCGGCACGCGGCCCTATGGGACGAAGTAAAAGACGATCTCAAAAAAAAATCCGGAGCCAGCCTCTCCGGAGGCCAGCAGCAACGCCTGTGCGTCGCCCGCGGCATCGCGGTCAAGCCGGAGGTGCTGCTGTTGGACGAGCCCGCCTCGGCGCTGGACCCTATTTCCACTGCGAAAATTGAGGACTTGATTTTTGAGCTGAAGAAAGAGCAATACACAATCGTCATTGTCACGCATAATATGCAGCAGGCGGCCCGCGTGGCCGAGTTCACCGGCTTTTTCCTTCTCGGCAAGATGATCGAGTTCGACAAAACCGAGAAGGTGTTCACCAATCCATCCGACAAACGGACGGAAGACTACGTCACAGGCAGGTTCGGATAATGCGCACGCGTTTCCACCAGGGACTTGACGACTTAAAACAAAAACTGCTGGCCATGGGCGGAATGGCGGAGCAAGCTGTGGAGCGCGCGGTGCAGGCTTTTCAGACGCGCGATGTCTCCGTGTGCGAAATCGTCCTGCGCGACGAATCCAAGATCAATGCCGCCGAGCGCGATGTGGATGAAATGTCGATTGATCTGCTGGCCATGCAACAGCCCATGGCGGTTGATCTGCGCTTCATTGTGTCCTGCATTAAAATCAACGCGGACCTGGAGCGCGTAGGCGACCAGGCAGTGAACATTGCAGAACGTGTGATGGACCTGGCAACACATCCCGATCCCGGGCTTAACATTGATATTCCACGGATGGCGCAGCTCAGCATCAGCATGGTGCGCGATGCCTTGAATGCGTTCCTCTCAGCCGACGTTGACCTGGCCCAGTCCGTGTTGGAACGGGACGACCTGGTGGACAACATGAACCGCGAAATCTTTGAGGCCGTGAACGTGGCCATGAGAAACACCGTGGGAACGCACCGGAACCTGCTGGATATCCTGGTGGTAGCACGCAACCTGGAACGCGTGGCCGATCATGCCACCAATATTGCGGAAGACGTGATCTTCTGGGTCCGGGGCGCAGACGTAAGACATCACGCACAACGGTAGCTGCATCACTGAGTCAACAAAAACTAAAGATGATGGAAGTCTGCAAAGAGTTACACATCGTGATTTCCTCTAAAAAACATTAAAATGGATGTTCGGCGAACATCTTTGAGCAATGGCTCCAATCCGCGTCCTGCTTTGCGTACGAACCGGTCGGTAGCGGACCCGTCCCTGTACATCAATCGCGAAACATCATGGCTGGCGTTTAATCGGCGTGTGCTGGAAGAAGCCGGTGATGAGAGTAATCCCCTGCTGGAACGGGTAAAGTTTCTTGCCATCTCCGCCAGCAATCTGGACGAGTTCTTTGAAGTCCGTGTAGCAGGCCTATTGCAACGCATTGAAGAGGGATTCGTTGACGCCGGACCTGACGCTCTTACCGCCCAGCAGGAGCGCGACCTGATTGCCCAGGAGACACACGAATTTGTCCGCGAACAATATGAATGCTGGAATGCCAGGCTTTTGCCGGCGCTGGCCCGCGAAAACATTCGCGTATTGGATTTAAAAGACCTTGATCCCGATCAGGAAGCATTCATCGACCTTTACTGTGAAAGAGAGGTTGATCCATTGCTCAC
>DAHUXF010000247.1 GCA_027307295.1 Acidobacteriaceae bacterium | reverse complement strand
ATGACGGAACGCTTCCAGTGTGGTTGGCCGCCGATATCACTGTTGGAACAAAGTTCGCGGGCTGCTGCAAGCTGGTTGAGAGATCCGTGACATCAATCACGTCGCCTAACGCCATCATGCACGCATTGCCCATCACGTTTTCCAGTTCACGGACATTTCCCGGCCAGGAATAGCGATTGAGCTGAATCTGCGCCCGTTGTGTCAATCCGCGAAACTCCCTGCCATACTGGCGGGAAAATTTATCCAGAAAATGGCGCGTGAGCAGCGGCAAATCTTCCATTCGCTGCGAAAGCGGCGGAACCTGGATTTCCACCATGGATAAACGATAGAAAAGGTCTTCCCGGAACTGCCGGTCACCGATCGCTTTGCGCAAGTCCTTATTCGTGGCCGCAATCACACGGACATCAATATGCTCCGGCGTGAGTGAGCCTACGCGCTGGACTTCCTGGTTCTGCAAAACCCGCAGCAGCTTTGCCTGCGTGCTAAGCGGCATGTCGCCGATTTCATCCAGAAATAAAGTGCCGCCGGTGGCGTGTTCAAAAAGTCCGGCTTTGTCGCGGTCAGCTCCCGTAAACGCGCCTCGAACATGGCCAAAAAGCTCGCTTTCAAACAATGTCTCGACCACGGCTGAACAATTGAGCACCACAAACTTGCCGCGCACCGGACTCAGCTTGTGCAGCGCCTGCGCGATCAGGTCTTTGCCGGTGCCCGTTTCGCCCATAATGAGAGCAGTGCGATAATGTGGCGCAATCCGCCGGATGCGCGAAAAGACCTGCCACATCTCCGGGCTGCGCCCCACCAGTCCTTCAAATTGCGCGGCCTGCGCCAGATCATGATCGACTTGCAGGATTTGTTGCCGCTTTAAAGCCGTTTCAATCAGCCGGCCCACGCGGTCACGAAGCACCGCCAGGGGTATGGGCTTGTTCAGGTAATCGGCTGCGCCTTTCTGGATCGCTTCCACGGCAGTTTCCGTGGTGTAATGCGCGGTCATCAAGATGACGTCAATGGCCGGATCAAATTCGATCACTCGTTCCAGCACTTCCATTCCGGTCATGCCCGGCATCACCAGATCGGTCATGACAATTTGCGGCCGCCGGCTGTAGATCAAGTCCAGCCCTTCTTCAGGAGTGGATGCAACCAGCACTTCCACCCCTTCGCGACTCAAAGCAGACTGCAGGAATTCCAGGCTGCCCCTGTTGTCATCAATCAAGACCAGCGTAACGGTGTTGGATGTTTGAGTCATTCTTGTGGTATTTGAGCCGGTCAAGCGGTCTAGGGGTGTACCCTTATCAATCCTCACATTAAACAACCTTTAAGTATGCATTTTAAATGCCACATTGATCCTTGATTTTAAAGGACATCCGCTCTCGCTGCTGCGTCTTTTGGCGCAAGCCCTGCGTGAGACTGCGGCAGAATACGCAGTCATTCCAGCGCACTGCGCAGCGGTTCATTGCAGAATCAAGCACTTCCGCTTTGGCATACAGCTTGCTTTACTCCAGAGTGATTCAAAATGATCTTGTCGCATACAGGAGCAAAACGCATGCAGTTATCCAGCGCAAGTACTTCATACAATCCTCACGTAGCATTGCCTGGTCTCTCACAGCTCCGGGACCCATTCGCCAAGCTGACAGGCGAAGCCCGCAGCCGTTTTCACCTTATTGGAACCGAGAAAACCTTCACTCGCGGTGACCGGCTGTTTGTTGAAGGACAAGCGCACCAGTTTGTTTATGTTCTGCTCAGCGGACGCGTGAAACTTTCCGTGACTTCACGGGAGGGTAAAACGATGATCCTGCGTATTGCGGAGCCTGGGAACCTGTTGGGTCTGAGCGCTGCTCTGAATTCCAGTGAGCATGAGGTGACTGCCGAGGCCGCCGAATACTGCCGCGTCAAGGCAGTGCGCGCCCATGACCTTATCGAACTCATGGAGAAGTATCCTGAGGCCGCCATGGAAGCGACAAAATGCCTCCTGGAAGAACACCGGCATATGTTCAAAGACGTGTGCCGCCTCGCCTTGCCGGCCACGGTTGCAGGAAGGTTGGCGAACCTGCTGCTTGACTGGCGAGCGCAACGCGTGAAACCCGGACAGGCTGAACCACGGCTGGCCATGCCGGTCACGCAGGAAGAGATTGCCAGCATGACCGGCACTTCGCGTGAAACGGTAAGCCGCGTTCTGCACCAGTTCCAGCGCGACAAGCTTATCTCTATTAAAGGCGCATTTCTGACGGTCCTGCAGCCCAAGCTCCTGGAACAATTGGCAATTTAGGGGTGCTCTGCTTTTTTCTTCCACACTCAGCTTTTACAGTGAACTTGCTGGCAAAAGCTGAGTTCTTTGTGCTCAGAGTTGTTCCGTCTTCAGGACGATGCTTTCGCGAAAACCACGTCCATGGTGTGGCGTGCGATTACAAGATCTTCATCGGTTGGCACAACGCGAACCACGCACTTGCTTATATTGTTGCTGATGACTGCCGCATGGCTGGCATTGGCCACGCGATCAATCTCAATGCCCAGGTATTGCAGGCCGCAACAGATTTCCTCCCGCACCGCACTGGCCCGCTCACCAATACCTCCGGTAAAAACCAGGGTATCCAACCCTTCCAGCACAGCCGCATAGGCCCCAACAAATTTACGCACCTGATAACAAAACATCTCCACAGCCAGCGCTGCATCAGGATTGGTTTTACGCTGCGCAAGAAGGACTTTCATCTCGCTGCTTTCACCGGAAACTCCCTTCAGCCCGGACTGGTGGTTCAAGAGCTTTTCCAGATTCTCTGCTGAATGTCCTTTCGCCAGCAGGAAAAGGATCACTCCCGGGTCAAGGTCGCCGGCGCGTGTTCCCATCATAAATCCGCCAGACGGAGTGAGACCCATGATTGTGTCAACCGACGCGCCGTTCTTCAACGCAACCATACTGGCGCCGTTGCCCAGGTGCGCGATAATTGCGCGTTGGCCCAGCTCATTACCGAGCTTGCCCACAATGTATTCGTAGGAGAGCCCGTGGAACCCATACCGTCTGATTCCCTGCTCCCACATCTCACGCGGGAGTGCGAATCTTTGCGCAACTGTGGGCATGCCGCTGTGAAAGGCAGTGTCAAAACAGGCCACCTGAGGCAGATCAGCAAAGTGGGCTGAAACAGCTTCAACCATGGCGAGCTGGCTGGGAAGATGAAGAGGCGCGAAGGCAATGAGATCGTGCAGTGCAGACTTCAGGCTGGAATCGATCAGCTGCGGTGATTTGTAATGAGGTCCGCCATGCACCAAGCGATGCCCGGCTGCGTCTAAGTGCACAACTCTCTGCTGGCGCAGAGCGGCAAACATGCTGGCCATGGCCTCAGCATGGTTGGAGAACGAGATGTTCTGGTCGAATAAGACCCGCTCGCCGGCCCGCAGCCACGCTTTTCCTCCCGCCGCGCCAATGGCCTCCGCCGCGCCCGAAAATATTCGCTCTTCAGTTTGCCCGGAAAGCCGGTAAACGACAAATTTCAGGGAGGAAGATCCACCGTTCAGACACAGAATGGTTTGTTCCATTTACCGTACCCGCTGCCTGGATATGCGCATTCAGGAGAGACTCCAACGCCAGTTGACAACTTCCGGCATGTCCTCCCCATGGAGTGGAACATACTCTTTATGCTCGGCAAGCTTCCCCTGGAAGAACCGCACGGCTGATTCCGCTTGGATGTGTGGCAGGCGATGAAGTGTGTCTATGGCAAGCTGGAAGCGGTCCATGTTGTTGCGCACCACCATGTCAAAGGGCGTGGTGGTTGTACCTTCTTCTTTATAGCCCCGGACATGCAGATTGTCATGGTTATGGCGGCGGTAACTGAGCCGGTGAATGAGCCATGGGTATCCGTGGTAGGCGAAAATAACAGGCTTGTCCGTGGTGAACAGCGCATCAAATCGCTCATCGCTAAGGCCGTGAGGATGCTCGCCTGCCGGCTGCAGGGTCATCAGGTCCACTACATTGACTACCCTGATTTTGATTCCCGGAACATGCTCGCGCAAAAGCGAGGTTGCCGCCAGAATTTCCAGCGTAGGAACGTCTCCTGCACAAGCCAGGACGGCATCCGGCTCACCGCCACCGTCATTGCTGGCCCATTTCCAGATGCCGATGCCGCTCCTGCAGTGCTCCATTGCTGACGGCATGTCAAGCCACTGTAGCTCAGGCTGCTTGCCGGCGACGATGACGTTCACATAGTGCCGGCTGCGCAGGCAGTGGTCCGCAACAGACAGCAGACAATTTGCGTCCGGAGGAAAATAGGCGCGCACCACCGCCGCTTTTTTGTTGACCGCATTGTCCAGGAATCCCGGGTCCTGATGGCTGAAGCCGTTGTGGTCCTGACGCCATACGTGCGACGTGAGCAGATAATTGAGCGATGCAATCGGGCTGCGCCACGGTATATGACGCACCGCCTCAAGCCACTTGGCATGCTGGTTAAACATGGATGTAACAATGTGGATGAAGGCCTCATAGCATGAAAAAAAACCATGCCGCCCGGTCAGCAGATAGCCTTCCAGCCAACCCTGGCAACAGTGCTCACTGAGGATTTCCATCACCCGGCCATCATGGCTGATATGGCTGTCCGTGGGCAGGATCTTTGCAACCGAAACCCGATCCGTGACTTCAAACACGGCGGAAAGACGGTTGGAGTCAGTCTCATCCGGCCCCATGATGCGGAAATTATTGGTGGCCGCGTTGAGCTTTAATATGTCACGCAAAAAGCGTCCCAATACCTTGGTTGATTCTTCCAATGAATTGCCGGGCCTCTCCACTTTAACCGCATAAGTTTTGAAGTCAGGCATTTTCAGGTCTTGCAGCAGTACGCCACCGTTAGCATGCGGATTCGCGCCCATGCGCCGCTTGCCTTGTGGCGCAAGAGCGGCCAGCTCAGGGAA
>DAHUXF010000246.1 GCA_027307295.1 Acidobacteriaceae bacterium | reverse complement strand
AGCGAGTACCGCGCGGCCATCGCGGACTTTACGAACAACGTCAAGCTGGATTACGGCAATGGGGATTACGACACGCGGCACTTGTTTACTACGGCCCTTACCTATGATGTCCCGGGATCATCGCACGGTCCCAGAGTGCTGACACATGGCTGGCAGATAAGCAGTCTGTGGAACTTCCACAGCGGGCAGCCCTATGACGTAACGCGTTCGGGCCTGAATCTGGTGGGCGATCCCTTTGCCGGGCTTTCTCATAACTTCTCCGCAGCCAACGGCGGGACGCTCTTCATCAACCCTACAGCATTCTGCGATCCCACAGCTCCCATTGCGCTGGGCGCGCCTAGCTGTCCGGGAACTGCAATCGGCGATCTTTCACGCAACAAGTTCCACGGGCCCGGCTACGGAACTGTGGACCTCTCAATCTTAAAGAGCATCCCGGTTCGTGAGCGGGTCAAGGTCCAGCTTCGCGGCGAGATGTTTAACCTCTTTAACCGGATCAACCTGGCCTCGGGGCCGGGTTCAGTGGCCGGAGGATGCTCCCAGGACCCAGCGACCAGCAGGTGCGCTGCGTTCGGCAGCAATAGATACAGCGGATTTGGCCTGGTCAGCGACACTATTGGCGACTTCAACGGCGCTCCAGGAATCGGTCCCGGAGAGGCCTTCAACATGCAGCTCGCGATCAAGGTCATCTTCTAGGTTCGCGTGAAGAGGAAATCTTGACCGCAGAGACCACAGAGATCGCAAAGGACGCAGAGGAAAAACAAAGGCAGGAAAAATCTTTACACAAACCAACGCTGATGACACGGATCTGAAAAATAGATCCTGTAGATACGGATAGCTCCTAAGAAACTTGTGGAGCACAGCCGCCCCCGGCTGTATGAGAGCCGCAGTGGAGTTTTACCGCGGAGGAAAAAGCAGAGATTATTTACCGAAGATCAACGCTGAGGAAAAGAGTTTTTCTTGTTGCGTCTCCGCTGCGGTGAATTAAAGCTCCATGCCCCTTTGTTTGTGAATCTGTACTATGGTTCCACGTAAATCCTATGCACTCTTTCCCCCAGGCGGGTAAGGAGTTCGTGGGAGATGGTACCGGCTTTTTCCGCCACTTCTTCCGGACGCAGCGTGTGGCCGTTGTGCGTCCCGTAAAGCAGAACTTCTGCGCCCACGGTAACGCCGGGAAGGTCCGTGATGTCCAGCTGCATCTGGTCCATGCTGATGCGTCCGACGATGGGAGCACGGCGGCCCTCCACCAGAGCGCAGCCTTTTCCCGCCAACGCCCAGGGCAGTCCGTCATCGTAGCCAAAGGGCACAATACCCACCTTGATAGGGTGGCTTGCGGTAAAAGTACGGCCATAGCCCAGCGTTGAACCGGCGGGATATTCCTGAATGCTGGTGATGCGGCTGGTGACGCCGATTGCCAGTTCAAGATCCAGCGCGTCTTGCACCGCCGGTGAAGGATAGAGGCCGTAAAGCCCCAGACCAATGCGGACCATGTTATAGCGGGCCTGCGGGAAGCGGGCGGCAGCTGAAGTACTTGCTGCGTGGACCTGAAGCTGGTCAAATCCGGCAGCCTGGAGTTGGGCCAGCGCGGCGTCAAAGGTGGCAATCTGCTGGCGGGTAAAGTTGTCTGAGCCGGGATCGTCAGCGGAGGCAAAATGAGTACACACTCCGGTGAGGCGCATCACTCCGCTGTCACGGACCAGCCGCGCAACTTCAAGCGCTGCTTCCGGAGACACTCCCAGGCGGTGCATGCCTGTATCAATCTTTAAATGGACGTTGAGCACCACGCCGCGGTGCTGGAGTGATCGCGCAAAGGCCCCGGCAAGCGCGCGTGAATAGATGATGGGCGTAAGGCGGTAGCGCAGAAGATTGTCAACGTCTTCATTTTCGGCCAGGAACACATAAATCTCCTGGTCTGCGCCGTTCTTGCGCACGGCCACGCCTTCATTCGCGGAAGAAACCCCGATGTGGTGCACGCCGAGCCGTGACATCCATGAAGCCAGTTGCGCCAGCTCTGTGCCGTAGGCCATGGCTTTCAACATGGCCAGTATGTGTGTGCCGCCGCCGCAATGGCGGCGAAAGCGCGCGATGTTGCCTTCAATGGCCGCCAGGTTCACCCATTGGCAGCGTTGCGCAATAGCGCCGGAAATATCCTGCACGGCCCGGATCATGCCTGCATTGCGCGGCCCTTTGAACAGAACGGTGTCACCGGGCCGCAAGAGAGGGAGAAGATGCTGCTTCAACTCGTCAGGGTTCTGGACCTGCACCACGGTGCCTTGAGGCCGGGCTGCCGCAAAGCCTTCCGCCGTGCTTTTAAGATCGCCATTGCCGACGAGATAGAGATGGCTGAATCCGCATTCGCCGGCCTGCGCGCCCACCTGGCGATGCTCGCGCGATGAACTTGAGCCCAGCTCGCGCATGCCGGCAAAAGCAAAAATCTTTCTGCCGGCTTCCGGCGCTGCCAGCATGGCGGAGCGCAATGCAGCCTGCACGGAAATAGGATCAGCGCTGTAACTGTCATTCATAATGCGTATGCCCTGGGGTGATGACCACAGCTCCATCCGCGTTGAAGTTGGAACATACCCTTCCATGCTGCCGGCAATGTCATCCAGAGTTGCGCCGAGCAGGTACGCAGCCGAGGCGGCATACCGCAGATCAGAGATCATCTCCGGCGAACGCGTTTTTACCTTAACGGTTCGCGTGGTGCCCGCAGCCGCCAGATCCAATATCTGGCCATCTTCTGCCAGCGAGACAGGCGTCATGGAGAAACCTATGGAGTTCACAGCCGCGCCCACCGTATGGACAGCGCAAGCAAGCTGCTGCGCCATGGGGGCAATCGCTGGTTCATCTTGCGGGAGCAGCACCCAGCCTGCACGGCTGATGTGCGTGAACAAAGACATCTTCTCTTTTGCGATAGCTTCACGGCTGCCAAAAGCGGCAAAGTGGGCCAGGCCAATGTTGGTCAGGATGCCATAGTCCGGCGCGGCGATCTGCTCCAGCGATGACATTTCACCCGGTGCTGAAACCCCGACTTCCAGTATGGCCAGGTCCTCAGGTTTCTCAGCAGACAACACAGCCAGAGGCAAACCCAGTTGGCTGTTGTAACTTCCCGGAGAAGCCAGAATCTTGCGTCCTGCCAGCAGGGTTTTCAGCGCGTCTTTGACAATGGTTTTGCCGTTGCTGCCGGTGATGGCCAGCACTTTGCCAAAATATTCGCGGCGTTGCCAGCGGGCCACAGTATGCAAAGCCCGCAGCGGGTCGGGCACAACAATCAGAGGCCACTGCGGCTCAAGCGCGACTCTTGTGATTGCAGAGTTGGACACCAGGGCGGCTGAAGCGCCGTTGCGGAAGGCATCGGCAAGAAACGCATGGCCGTCTGCTTGTTGACCGTGAAGGGCCACGAATAAAGAGCCAGGCGAAGCGCCGCGTGAATCCGTTGCGATGCGGTCCAGCATGATGGAGCCAGAGGATGCGCCGCGCAGTTGGCCGCCGGCTTCGCGAGCCAGTTGCTCAATGCTGACAGGGATCAAAGGCCTTGTACTCCATCACTGACAGGTTGCATGCGCAAGATTTGCTCCAACTCCGGTCTATCTTCTATCAGTTGTCGTGTTGATGCAAACCTCGCGCGCGCGGTCGTAGCAAATAATTTAAAATAATCAACAGCACCCAACCGATCTATTGAATGACCAGCCTTTATCAGAAATGGATGTATGCCTGGGAAACCCGGCTCACGACACGCGATACCAATCGCGTGGTGCGCCCGCTTGACTGGGGCATTGACTGGGCCAAAAACTGGCCGCGGCTCAATGGCCATCCGCCGGCCACGCCTGAACATTACGAAGATTACATTCATGAGCTGAATGACCGGATTGTAGCCAGCAGCGACGAGTTTTTTTCCTATGTCACTCCCAGCGATTTCCGGCTGGAAACGCGCAAGATCGAGGTGTTTCCAACCGGCAGCAATGCGTCGCAAAAGGCCCCGAAGGGAGACGGTATTTTTCTCCGGTTTACTTCCCCGGTGCAAACGCCTTATCCGCAAAATGATCTGGTGAATGCGCGCTGGTTTGAAACTGCTGGTGACCGCGCCGTGGTGATATTGCCCCACTGGAATGCCAACGGCATCGCGTATAACGCCCTGGGGCCGCTGCTCAACCGCTTTGGAATTGCCGTGCTGCGCCTGAGCAAGCCGTACCATGACATTCGCCGTCCGGCGGAAATTGAACGTTCGGATTACGCCGTGTCATCGAATATATGCCGCACCATTGACGCGGCGCGCCAGGCCGTTGTTGATGCGCGCTCCTGCGTAGACTGGCTCTACCAGCAGGGCAAGACCAGAGTGGCGTTCCTGGGCACCAGTCTGGGCTCATGCTATGCGTTTCTGGCAGCGGCGCATGATCCACGGCTCAAGGTATGCGCCTTTAACCATGCTTCCACTTACGTGGCTGACGTGACCTGGAGCGGACAATCCACCCGCCATGTCCGTGAAGGGCTGGAGCGGGACGGCCTGACGCTGGAACGTCTTCGCCAGGCATGGCTATGCATCAGCCCCATGGCTTACTTTGATAAGTTTGCCCGCTTTTCCCGCAAATGCCTGATGATCTATGCCCGCTACGATCTCACGTTCATTCCTGAACTTTCACTGCAGGCGGTAGCAGCCTTCAAGGAGCATGGCGTTGACCTGAAAACCGTGGTCCTGCCCTGCGGCCACTACACCACAGGCGAAACGCCGTTCAAATACATGGATGCGTACCACATGATCAAGTTTCTCTCGAACAATCTTTAATTGCGTGGTGTCCTAACTCTGTGTGCCGAAGCTTTCTTGTAACTTTAACTGATTTAGGGCCGCAAGGCCCTTAGAACTGTGTTGCTAAAAGACGGCTGTGGAGTCCGCTTCCTCTTTTTCCTGGTC
>DAHUXF010000245.1 GCA_027307295.1 Acidobacteriaceae bacterium | reverse complement strand
GTTTCTTTTGCCAGTTCGCAATTCAGTTCAGCGCCCACCAGCATGAAGAAGCCGGTCCAGTAGAGCCACACCATCAACGCGATCACCGCACCCATGGTCCCATAGGTTTTGTTGAAATGAGCGAAGCTGCGAAAGTAGATTCCCAAAGCGTAGGACAAGGCAATCCATGACGTGACGGACAGCACGGCGCCCGGAAGGGTCGCCCAGAAGCGCTGGCGTACATTCGGCGCAAGGAAATAGATGGCCTCCACAGCCAATATGGTGAACATCACGGCGGCAATCCAGTGGATATAAGGCCATGCGTTGGCCAGCAATCCGGAGAACCGGGTGTGTGCAGCCAGCCAGGTTCCAAACTCCGGCCCAACAATCATGACGGAAAGCGCAACCACCAGCAGCATTCCCACCAGCAGCGTGAGCCCTACCGCGAGCGGGCGGGTGATCCAGAAGGGGCGCGCCTCTTCCACTTCATAGGCGATATCCAGCGCCTCAATGGTGGCAGCAAATCCTCCTGAGGCCGTCCAGAGCGTTCCCAGAACACCGAAGGAGAGCAGGGCGCTGCGGTTTGGCACCACCACGGTGGAGAGCACCCTGTGCAGCAGGTCCAGCGTGTCCTGGGGTACAAACCCCGATAGCAGGGAAAGCAATGGGCCAAAGGGCTCCGCCACCGGCAAGTAGGCCACAATCGCCGACAACAGGACAAAAGCAGGAAACAGTGATATTACAAAGTAATACGAGAGAGCAGCCGCCATCTGAAGAGTATGTTTTGCCGGCACCGCTTCCACGGTGCGCCAGAGAGCATCTTTCGTCTTGTGAAGCGTCTTGTGAAGAAACTTCATGGCTGTGATGAGTGCAGGGCTCTACTGAGCTGCCGGTAAGTTAGATGCCGGAGGCCGCAGGGAAGAACACTGGGTTTCAAACTGCTCTTGTTGCAAACGCTATGGAAGGATAGTGCATGTCAGCAGTTCCTTATCATGTCATCTTCAAGCAACAGGTCTCGCGTCCATTAGACAAAGTATTTGAGTTTTTTTCTCAGGCTGAGAACCTGGAAATAATTACGCCTCCGTGGCTGAGTTTCAAGATACGCAGTGTAAGTCCCTCGCCCATTCAGAAAGGCAGCGTCATTCAGTATGCTCTGCGCCTGCATGGAGTGCCGCTTCACTGGACCAGTGAAATCACGGAGTGGGAGCCACCGTACTGGTTTGTCGATCTCCAGGTAAAGGGGCCTTACAAGCTCTGGCATCATGAGCACCGCTTTGAAGCCTGCGATGGTGGTACCCTGATTACTGACACCGTGACTCTGGCGCTCCCTTTCGGCATGGTGGGGCGAGTAGCTTACAGGCTCAGGGTGCGTTCTGACATACAGAAGATTTTCACCTTTCGCCAGGAAAAGATCCGGCAGCTTTTTGGCTAAAGCGCTTCAATCTTGTTGCGGAGAATTTTCCGGGCGATCTTTACCGTTAAAACGCGGCCTGGAAGCAACCACTTTCCTCCCATCAGCACCCAACTAAAAATCATTCATAGTATTGTTCGTTTCAACCGGGGCTTTCGCAATCATCACAATAGAGGTGATTTGTCCTGTTTTCAGGATGGCAGTTATGATCAGTCTTACGAACTGATGACTTCTGAATCGGCACAATCTCAGTCAATTTCTGCGGCTATCCGGCGCTACCGCCTGCTGCCTTCCTACGGGCTTATTCTTGCAGCCATCTTGGTTCTTGCCGGATGGCAATGGCGGATTCCCATCCTGCGCGGCCAGATACTCGGCTCATTTATTGCGCCCAATACAGCATTAGGTTTCGCTCTTTGCGGGATTTCCATCCTGCTCCAGGTTTCACCGCGCCGGTGGGTGGCAAGAATTGGTATTGTTTTGGGGCCGGCTGTGGCGATCTTTGGTTTGTTGACCCTGCTTGAGCACCTTACCGGACTAGACCTAAATATTGACAATGTTTTCTTTGCCCACCGCCTGGGTGATTGGTGGCTGCCTACTCCTGGCCGGATAGCAATCACCTCGTCTGTGGCCTTTACAGCGGCCGGCACCGGGCTTGTCTTTTTGCGGAAGAAGGCCGGTGTGCCCGTTGCTGATCTTGCCGCGTGCATTGTTCTAGGCGTGTCCTATATCGGCCTTGTCGGATATATGTTTGGCTTCCGCCTTTTTTATGGCCGGATGATGGCCGCGCCCACGGCAGTTCTTTTTGCCTTCCTGGGGCTGGCAATGCTGTGTACAAGTTCTGCGGCCTCGGTGGTGACGGCGCTTTCCAGCCCTCGACTGGGCGGGTTTCTGGTACGCCGGCTTACCGCTGCAATACTTTTTGTGACCCCGGTACTGGCCGCCATTGAAACCTGGTTTGAGAACCAAAAGCTGGTGAATCCCGAGAGTGGGATGGCGATACTGGTCTTGACGGTAGTGGGCATTTTCACCACATTGGTGTTGCGCACGGCCGCAGTGATGAATTCCATTGACGAAGCTCAGGAGGCGGCCCAGCGTCGCGCCACTGCTCTCAGTGATGAGCTTGGGGCTTTGATTGAGGCCTCCCCAGTCGGCATTATCCGGTTTCGCCGCGACCGGACAGTTTCCAACTGGAGCGCGGCAGCAGAAAGAATGCTGGGCTGGAAGGCGGAGGAGATCCTGGGGAAGCAGTTGCCGGTAGCGCCGAATTCCAGCCATGACTGGTCTGAACTTGTAGCCAAGCTTGCCACCGGTGCGTCCCTTGCCAACATAGAAACCAAACAGGTGCGCAAAGACGGCTCCATCATGGATGCGTTGGTGTCAGGCGCTCCCATCCGCAGCGCAGCAGGCGGGACGCAGGAATTTATCGGCGTCATTATGGATTCCACCGAGCTTAAACTGGCCAAAGATGCGCTCATTCGCACGGAAAAGCTCAGCGCGGCTGGCCGCCTGGCCGCGAGCATTGCTCATGAAATCAATAATCCGCTGGAAGCGGTAACCAATCTGCTGTACCTGGCGCGTTCCGGCAGGGAAAAGACACAAGAATATCTCGCGCTGGCGGACGAGGAACTGGCCCGAGTCACCCATCTGACCAAGCAAACACTTGGCTTTTACCGCGACTCGGGCGCTCCTGAGATGGTGGATATTTCTCTGTTGGTGGAAGGGGTCCTGAATATTTATCAATCGAAGGTGAAGCGCAACCAGATCAGAGTGGTGAAAGACCTTAGAGCAACGGAGAAGATCAGCACCGTTGCGGGCGAGGTGCGCCAGGTCATCTCCAACCTTCTGGCGAATGCCATTGATGCGTGCCCTGTGAAAGGCGTCATTCATCTCAGGACAAAACAGGCCCCGGTCAACGGCCCCGCCATTCGGGGCGTCTGGGTCACCATCAGTGATACCGGCTCCGGAATTGATCCCGCGTTGCGAGGCAAAATCTGGGAACCATTTTTCACCACCAAGAAGGATGTTGGGACAGGGCTGGGACTCTGGGTAAGCAAGCAGATCATTGACAAGCATGCCGGTTTCATAAGATTTCGTTCCAGCGCCCAAGGTACGGTTTTTTGGCTCTTTCTGCCCTCTATGGCGGCTCCGAGTTTAAGCCGCGTGATTGCCGGATAGATATCAACGCGGTTGGATGATCCTCCAGGTTAAAAGAGCGTGAAAAAAAATCCTTCTGAAATACCGCTTTGTGCAGCGCGTCTTATTCTAATAAGGTGGCGGCTGTGAATTCGCATGAAAGCCAATCTACAGCTGTGTCCGCCAGTGCATTACCGCCCAGCATATAGAATAGGGGCCAGGCCGCAAAATGAACACCCAGAAAAGCCCGCACGCCAAGCACGTAGGACTGCGCGGAATTGCCTTGTTTGAGGCCGGAAAGGGCCTGGGCGCGGTTGTGGTGGCGGCGTGGATGATCACCTTGATGCACAAGGACCTGACGAGCGTTGCGACCGATCTTCTGCGCTTTCTGCACCGTGTTCTACACACCAGCCCGGACGGGCACATGGCCCGCGAAATTATGCGCGCCGCTGCCAAGGTAACGCACCAGAACCTGGTGTTCTTTACCATACTGGTGATTGCCTACGCCTGCATACGGTTTGGTGAAGCTGTTGGATTGTGGCTGGAGAAATCCTGGGCAGAATGGTTTGCCTTCATCAGCGGAGGACTCTATGTGCCGGTTGAGGTGTATGAACTTACCCGCCACGCCACGCCCATCAAGTGGTGCATCCTTGGCATTAATCTGCTGATTGTGTTGTATCTTGCCTGGTTCCTTCAGGATTCCCACAAGCAGCGCAAGCTGGCCCGCGAAGCGAGGCAGCCCAATCCGTCGGCTGCGTCGGAAGCCCTGCAGGAACGCTGAGAATTGATTGGCATGAAAGGTCTTTTATTTTTTATTGGCTTCGCCATGGAGAGCGCCGTGATCGTGTGATCGCCGCCATCGGAAACCTATCACTGCTCTATGTTAGCGGTGTAATCCCTGGCCGGCGTTTGTTCGAGCAATTCGTGTTTTCGCGTGGATTCACGGCCAACGTTTTTCTTGGTCAGTGTTGATCTGCGCAGATCTACGGGCGAAGATGTATATCAACGCGGAAACCGGTGCTGTCTTATTAGCGTGCACCCAAAATAAGACATTACCCGGGAACCGTTTATTTTGCTTCGTAAACGGTTTTGCCGCCCACCACGGTGCGCAGAACGCGGGTCTTCAGTATTTCCGCCGGCTGCACTTTGGTTATATCGCGATCCAGAACTACAAAGTCCGCGAGCATGCCGGGCTTGAGCTGTCCTTTTTTGTCTTCAGAAAATTCCGCATGGGCCGCGCCCACGGTATAGGCAAAAATGGCGTGATGAATGGTGAGCTTCTGCTCCGGATAATACTCCTTCGTCCCCGCCTCATTTTTGCGCGTTATGGCTGCGTAGAGGCCGCGGAACGGCGTGATCGGCTCAACCGGGAAATCCGTGCCAAAGGCCATGGCGAT
>DAHUXF010000244.1 GCA_027307295.1 Acidobacteriaceae bacterium | reverse complement strand
CAATAGAAAATCCGGACAGACTTACCTGTGGACATTAGTCGCGGGTGGTCTGTCGGTGGTTGCGCTGGCTGGAATCTGGATCGTCCTGTTCCGATTGATGAAGATGCCACCCAACCTGCTTTCGGATGTGTCGAGCTATCCGCGAATGACGATAGCACTCATGATCTTGATGGGGTCGCTGGTTTCTCCATTCATTGAGGAAGCTGGCTTTCGCGGATATTGCCAGGTCGCCCTCGAACGCGAGTTTCGCGCCCCACTCGCTATCGTGATCTCATCGGTTGTGTTCGCGCTTGCCCATGGACCGACGCAAGGTTTCCTCTGGCCCAAGCTCCTCTTCTACGTTCTCGTTGGTATAGCATTCGGCGCCACAGCCTACCTCACCGATTCGACCCTGCCAGCCATCCCTGTTCACTTCGTGGGCCTTCTTATCTTCTTCACCCTGATCTGGCCACGAGATGCGGCGCGACGGCTGGTCTTCGACAGTGGGACTGACATTTGGTTTTGGATACACGTGGTGCAGGCGATCGTATTTACCGCGCTGACAGTTTTGGCTTTTCAGCGGGTGGCCAGAGAGAGCAGGCAAGACGCACTCGTGGGGTGACCAATTTAGGCTTCGTAAGCTGGCTGACTCATATGGGCTTGTGTATTCATGGGACCCGACAACCGTGTAGATTTGCATTGAAGCGATTTTAGACACAGGCTTTTAGGCCAGAATTGCTATAATTCCGCTCCAGTTGGCCCTTTCGCAACGCAAGAGGCGGATTTATGAAAAAATCAATTGTTGTCCTTTCATTCCTCATGACTACATTTCTGAACGCTGAAGATAAAACCGCTAATGGAACAGGCGCGGCCCCTGCCCCTCCGCCTCCGGTTGCCAAAACGGTCCACACTGAGAACCACATCAACGGCGGAAAGCTGGTGGATGATTACCGCTGGCTGCGCGACAAAGCGAACCCTGAAGTGGCGCAGTATCTGGAAGGCGAGAACGCCTATGCCGACGGCGTAATGAAACCTACCGCGGCCTTGCAGCAGAAGCTGTATGACGAAATGATCAGCCATATTAAGGAAACGGACGTGAACGTTCCTTATAAAGAGGGTGCATACTTTTACTATTCACGCTGGGAAAAGGGCCAGCAGTATCCCATTTTGGGCCGCAAGAAGGGAAGCACGGACGCAGCGGAAGAAATCACCATTGATGTGAACGCGCTGGCCAAGGGCCAGCCCTTTATGTCCCTGGGTGGTTATGAGTTGAGCGACGACGGCAATCTGCTTGCCTACTCCACGGACAACACCGGCTTTCGCCAATACAAGCTGCGCGTGCGCGATCTGCGGACCGGCCACGACTCTGAAGTAATCGCCGACAAAGTAGGTTCAGTGGCGTGGGCCAATGACAATAAGACGCTCTTCTATACCGTGGAAGAAGACAAGACCAAACGGCAGTACCGGCTGTATCGTCATATAGCGGGCGCTGAGACCGGCAAAGACGATCTGGTCTTTGAAGAAAAAGATGAGCGCTTCAACATTGGCGTGGGAAAGTCCCGCAGCGGCAAATACATCATCCTGCAGATCGGCAGCCATACCACTTCTGAGGCGCGGTTCCTTGATGCCGCCGACCCCAAAGGCGAGTGGAAGCTGATTGCTCCCCGGCAGCAGGATGTTGAGTACTATGCCGACCATCACGACAATGAGTTCCTGATTCGCACCAATGACAAAGGCCGCACCTTCCGGCTGGTGTCCGCGCCGGTTGCCGCGCCGGGGAAGGAAAATTGGAAAGAGATTCTTCCCGTCCGCCCGGACGTGATGTTGAATGACCTTGAGGTTTTCCAGGATTTTTACGTACTGGTGGAGCGCGAGAACGGCCTGCCGCAGCTCACCGTGGTCAATTTTGCCGGAGGCGGGAAGACGCGTATTACCTATCCGGAGCCGGTTTACACGGCGTCACCGCAGATCAACCGCGAATACAAGACCAGGATGTTCCGCTACGGGTATCAATCTCTGGTTACACCGGCTTCCGTCTTTGACTATGACGTGGAGAAACATACTTCCACGCTGTTGAAGCAAACAGAAGTCCCCGGCGGTTATGACGCTTCCAGGTATCAGTCCGAGCGCGTATGGGCCACAGCCAAAGATGGAGTAAAAGTCCCGGTCTCAATTGTCTATCGCAAGGACTTGAAAAAGGCCGATGGCTCCAACCCTCTTTATGTTTACGCCTATGGATCGTACGGCGCGATTCTTCCCGTGACTTTTAGCCCCAGCCGGCTTTCGCTGCTGGACCGCGGCGTGGTCATGGCCTTTGCGCACATACGTGGCGGCGGCGACCTGGGCAAGCCCTGGCACGATGCCGGACGCATGATGAACAAGATGAACACCTTTACCGACTTCATCGCGTGCACCGAATATCTGGTGGCGAACAAGTACGGCGCGCGTGACAAGATCGCCATTGAAGGCGGATCAGCCGGTGGGCTGCTCATGGGCGCGGTGACCAATCTGCGTCCGGACCTGTTCAAGGTGGTAGTTTCCCACGTGCCTTTTGTGGATGTGATGAACACCATGCTGGACGCGTCATTGCCGCTGACCGTGCCGGAGTATGAAGAATGGGGCAATCCCAATGAAAAAGCGGCGTACGATTACATGTTGCAGTACTCGCCTTATGACAATCTGAAAAAAGGCGCGTACCCGGCGCTGCTGGTGAAAACTTCATTCAATGACAGCCAGGTCATGTACTGGGAGCCAGCCAAGTATGTAGCCAAGCTGCGCACGCTCAAGACAGATAAGAATGTTCTTTTATTGAAGACCAACATGGCTGCCGGGCACGGTGGCGCATCCGGGCGATATGAGCACTTCAAGGAAATTGCATTCGATTACGCCTTCATGCTGACGCAACTGGGAGTTGAGAAGTAGAAAAAATCGGATGTTCTGGTAATTGGATGATCTGCTGATCCATCCATCGGGTGATTCAGACTCCAAGTGCCGCTTATCTCAAATACCTTTCTTAGCCGTAGATTTGCCGAGATGAAGGCAGATCAGGAAGAATTGGCCGCGAATCAACACGAAAATCGCGAATCTATGCAGTGGCCAGGAATTTTTCTCACAAGCATGTTTTTCTCCGTGCCTCTACGCCTCCGTGGCAGAAGTTTGTTTTGGGTTTCACGCCCTTGCTTTCTACCTTGGCATCGGACGAACAGCCCAGTATGCTCCTGGGCAGGTGACCCAACGGCCCGGCGTTTTTTAGAAATTTCTAATAAATACCGGATTTTTTTAGACGTTCATCGCCAGCATCTTTCTGGTTTTCGCATGGATAATTTCGTCCTCTTACCTGCTATGATCTGAGTTGTTCTTCGACTCTGATAGACACGCCGCCCATTTTTGCTCGCCTGCCTATTTCTGCTGAGAACGACAATCCCTGGAAGTCAAAGGACCACCATGAAGAAGATCTTTGTAGGCAATTTCTCCTTTAGCCTGAGTGAAGGAGAGCTGCGCTCACTTTTCGAACCCTTTGGCAGCGTTGATAGCGCTACCGTTGTGACGGACCGCGCCACCGGGCGCTCACGCGGTTTTGGCTTCGTGGAAATGCCGAACAATGATGAGGCAGAAAAGGCGATTACTGCACTGAACGGCAAAGATTCCGGTGGAAGAGCGCTAACGGTGAATGAAGCGCGCCCCAAGGCAGATCGCGGCGGTTCACGCGGAGGTGGCAGGGACGACTATTCCGGCCATGCCCGCCAGCCGCGCGAGCCTCGCTGGTAAACAAGCCACACAGGCCGTACTCAATACTTCTCCTTGCATCTGCTTTGCACCGGAGTACGCATGACCCGCCGTGCATGCTGCGTTAAGCGGTCGTGTGCTGAAAGCCTGGTCGTCAGGCGTGATGCGCCGGGCAACCATATTGAACTGCGTCCCCGTCCAGAACAATGGTCCGCGCGCGCGTACGATTGTTCCATTTGCCAGAGTGCCGGCCTGGTTGTCCGTTCTAGGCTGCTGCAAGACATGCACCGCGGTTTGTCCGGAGAGCAGCGCGAGATATGAGTCAGGCGGCAGGAGCAGATCGAAGCTGGCAATGCCGCCCGGCATCGCCGTGAAGGCTGAAACCGTTCCGCTGATGGCCTGCTGTTGTAAGCGTACCTGCACAGGCGTGATGGACTGGCCTGCGGCCACTCCGCTTTCTGTGATTACCTCTACCCGCTGCCCAGCTTTGAGGTGAGACGAGTCAAAAGGGAAGTTCGTTGTGGCCGGGATGAGGGCCGCCGTGTCGCACGCGCCAAAATCAACGGCATACGAGTTGTCCGGAAGGGCTGACGTATCCAACACAAAATCCTGGCCTATCTGCGCGCTGCTGATGCCCACGCCGATTCCATCCTGTGCCGCCATTTCCAACAGTGACGGAACATTGAAGCTGCCTATCTGAGTGATGGTGCCTTCCACCTGCGATGCATTGCGGTCGCCCAGGGCCGCGATCTCCTGCGCGAACAACGTGCCTGATAAACGCGTGAATCCTTCCACTTTAATGATCCGGTCCTGCAAGTCAGCCAGGGCCAATCCAGGTGGGAGAGTTGTGGTCCCATCCACAGTGAACGGCAGGCGTGAGCCGCTTTGGCCGGTCTGCAGAACAAATCCGTTGCTGGAGACCGCTACGACCTTGCCGGTTTCGGCTTCAATCTCGCCATCGTTGTCCTGCTGTTGGCTCTCAGGGCCAACGGGATGGGCGGTAAAGACGAAGGACGATTCCGTGAAATTCGTGCCGGTGATGTTGCCGCCTGCATCTGTTACCAATGTGTTGGCTAGATTTACATCGATATTCAGGACGACAGGACCATGGCCCACCACCAGAGGCGGGTTAAAAGTGACCAGCACATTCTGGTCCGCGCCATTCACACGATCAATCAAGATAACGGGCGCAGGCGTCAAAAGGGTTTTGGCATAGGTC
>DAHUXF010000243.1 GCA_027307295.1 Acidobacteriaceae bacterium | reverse complement strand
AGCGCAGGCCGCCGTGAATGATCCGAGTCGACCGGCTGGTCACACCCGAGGCGAAATCATTTTGCTCGACCAGCAGCGTGCGTTTGCCGGCCCGGGCGCACTCCCGCGCCACGGCGACGCCGTTAATGCCGCCGCCAATCACCAGAACGTCAAAGCTCTCGTCACGATGCTGGATTGCGCTGCTCACCTTACATCCATTTAGATGCTTTTGATCTTCAGCCGGCAACACTGCTTCCGCGCATTACTTTAACGAAAAAAGAGGATTAAGGGCGGGAAAAGTGGCAAGGATTAGCGGGCTGTTCCAGCCCAGCGCTCAGGGTCAATCTCCGGAAACACGGAGTCACGCAACTCAATCGCTTCAAGTTCCTGGAACTTCTCGGGTGAAATCTGGCGTGTGGCCTCAAAACGCCGCCATGTATCCAGCAATGCCCGGAACTGCTCCAGATGAGTGTTAAAGCGCTTCTCCGCATAGTCGCGCGCGGCCTTGGTGGTGATCAGAAACTGCCAGTCAGAGGATTCCAGAAGCAGCAGTTCGCGGCAGATCTGCCGGGCCAGGCGCGTGGCCGCTTCATTGCCGCGCCACAGGCCGCTCTGCGCCATCTGCTGGACCGCCATTTCTGCCGGATAGATATGCTTCCACGTCCAGGCCGTATTCTCATTCAGCCACACGCTGTTGTTGCTCTCCGCGCCCCATGATCCTTCCGGCAACGCAACATAAGCAGCGGGCGGAAAGCGGTCCAGGTAGTCGGCACAGGAGATCAACTTTATTTTTGACTCCGGCCTGGCAAACTCCATGGCAACATTCTTCAGCCACTCAGGGCCTTCAAACCACCAGTGTCCAAAAAGCTCGGCATCAAACGGAGCCGTGAGGATCGGCGCGCCGGGGCCCTCTTGTCCATGCTGGGCCAGCGCCTCTGCGGTAATTTTTGCAAAGTGGCGTGCATGTTCTTTGGTTTTCTGCAATGCGACTGCCGGATCGTAAGGCTGCTTCAACCCCAGGTCAATTTTGGGGCCGGTAATCCTCCAGTAACGATTGCCGCCCGGCCAGCGCTTCTTATGGAACTCCAGATAATTCGCGTCGCCGGGATAGCCATGGTCGCCGCTCCAGACCTGTATGCCGGTCCGTGGGTCGCGGGTGAAAAAGGCGACATGCCTGCTGCGGTCCGGGCCATCCGCATAGTACGGGCGGTAAAGATTCTTCTTGGAATTTCCTTCCACCACTTCCATGGCGCGAGGCACGTCGCCGGCCAGCCATTCGTAAGGAGTGAAGCGTGTAGAGGTGTCCACCAGGTGAGTATCGACAAAAAAGAATTCGATTCCGTACTCCGCCAAAATCTGCTCCACGCCGGCGCGATTAAACATTTTGCCGTGTGCCGGGCCTGAGCCATTCATTGAGACTGGGAACTGCCAGGGACCGGCTGGTCTGTAGCCGCATTCCGGCAGCCATATGCCGCGCGGCTTTCTGCCAAAGAAGTGCTGGTGCGTCTCTATTCCGGTCTTGACCTGCGCGCGGATCGACGAGTCTGTGCCGAGCAGCGGAAAGTATCCGTGCGTGGCGCCGCAGGTAATGATCTCAATGGCGCCGGTTTCATAAAAATGACGGAAGCCGCCGATGATGTCCGCGCTCAGAGCATCGAAGTGCCGCAAGGCCTGCTCGTAAAAGCGCAGCCAAAAACGCGATACCTCCACCATGTGCGGGTCGTCCTGGAGAGTGAAATCCTCAGCGTCTTTGCGCGCCGCCTCTATTTTGCGCAGCAGGTATTTGGGAAATTCGTCCTTGAAAACGGGGTGCGAAAGCTGCTCCAGCAGAATGGGAGAGAGATTGACATTGGCTTTTAGAGCAAGTCCCAGTTGCTCCAGTTCGCCCATGATGCGCAGCAACGGCAGATACGTCTCCGCCGCAGCTTCATGGAGCCATTCCATGCCATGGGGCCATGTCCCATGATTCACAACATAGGGAAGGTGGGAATGCAGTGTGAATGTCACATATCCCAGCGAATTTTTTTCAGCAGGTCTGGAATTCATTCGATCCAGTGGCCTCGGCAAGGAATGGCAAAAGGCCGCTCTTTATATAGATGCAATCAGATGATCGATGCAGGCATCGAAGTCTAAGGTTCCAAGTGTACTACAGGACGTGACGCAAAACTCAATTGCCGAGGGCATAAAGATCCTGCTAGATCAAGACCAACGATCCTTTCTTTTGTTCCCTTTGTGTCCTTTGTGGTCGAGCTTTTGTGCAGCTTCTTGATGAACAGCCGGCAGTGATACATTAAGATTCGTGTCTACAGGAAAGAAATTCGAGAAAGCCGTCAGCATTATGGCGCGTCTGCGCGCCCCCGGCGGCTGCCCCTGGGACCGTGAACAGACCTTTGACACCATCAAGCGTTACACCCTGGAAGAAACCTATGAAGTCCGTGAGGCCATTGATAACCGCGACTGGCAGGAGCTTCCTGCCGAACTGGGCGATCTGTTGCTCCAGGTGCTTTTCTATGCGGAGATGGCGCAGGAGGAAGGGCGCTTTTCCATTGACGATGTTCTGGACGCGCTCAGCAACAAACTCATCAGCCGTCACCCGCATGTTTTCGGCGACGTAAAAGCGGAAGACTCGGCGCAGGTATTAAAGAACTGGGAAGCGCTAAAGGCCGAAGAAAAACGAAAGCGCCAAACGGACGCAGACGAACCATCAGACGCCGCCCCGGAGCCGCTGCTGGCCGGTGTGTCTTCAAAAATGCCAGCCTTGCAGGAAGCGCACAAAATCAGTTCCAAAGCCGCCCATGTTGGCTTTGACTGGCCTGAAATTCAGGGTTTGTTTGAAAAGCTGGCGGAAGAAACCCGGGAATTGCAGGAACATGTACGCGAGATTCCGGCTTCCGGTGCTGCAGGAAAGCCAGCCGTTCCGGAAGCATTGCGTCATCATATGGAAGATGAGGTGGGCGATTTGTTTTTTGTGCTGGTGAATATCGCGCGCTATCTCTCCGTGGATGCAGAATCTGCATTACGCAGGACCAACAAAAAATTCCGCGGGCGCTTCGGCTGGCTGGAACAGGAACTGCGCAAGCAAGGAAGAACGCTGGAACAAGCCAGCCTGGAGGAAATGGAGAATTTGTGGCAGCAAGCCAAAAAACTGGAGGAAGCGAAGCGGTGAGCGCAACAGTATCCGGCATCGGGCAGATCACGATTCGGAAATGCGAGAGCCTGGACGAACTTAAGGCATGTGTCGCCCTGCAAAAAGAAGTCTGGAATTTTGACGATGCGGACCTGATTCCGCTGCGCATGTTCGTAGTGAGCCAGAAGATCGGGGGGCAGACGATCGGCGCATTTGATGGGAACGAACTGGTTGGCTTTGCCTTTTCCATTCCCGGCACGCGGTCCGGTCATCCTTATCTGCACTCGCATATGCTGGCCGTCCGGGACACCTGGCGGAATTTTGGCCTGGGCCGCCGCCTCAAGCTCGCCCAGCGTGATGATGCTCTGCAAAATGGATTTGAGCTGATGGAATGGACCTTCGATCCGCTGGAAATAAAAAATGCCCACCTCAATCTGGTGCGGCTGGGCGCTATTACGCGGCGCTACAGCGTGAATCATTATGGTCATTCATCGTCGCCCCTGCAAGGCGGCCTGCCTACGGACCGGCTGGTGGCGGAGTGGTGGCTTAAGTCCAGGCGCGTGGTTGATCTGCTGGAGCGGAAGATTCCGCCGCAATTTGTGGTGGAAAAAAAGATTGAAGTCCCCGCGCAGATTTACGCCTGGAAAGCTTTGCCAGCGGAGCGGAGCAAAGCGGCAGAAGTGCAGAAGAACAATCGGGAAAAGTTTGCAGCGGCGTTCCGGCAGGGGCTGGCGGCATTGGGCTATGAGCGCGACGCGCAGGACAACGGCGCTTTTCTGCTGGGCCGCTGGGATGAAAAATGGTCGTATGCATCGGCAGAGGAGACGGAATGAGGGTTGAAGCTATTACATTGCGCGAGATTCGCATGCCTCTGGTCCATTTTTTTGAAACCAGCTTTGGCCGCACTACGGAACGCCGCATCCTTTTGCTGACCGTGCATACGGACGGGCCTGAAGGATGGGGCGAATGCGTGGCCGGAGAAGACCCGTTTTACAGCGAAGAGTCCATCGACACTGCATGGTACGCGACTGAAAAATATTTTGCTCCGGCATTGCTGGGTAAAAGCATTGAACGCGGCGCGGAGACCCCGGCGATGATGGGCAAAGTCAGGGGCCATCGCATGGCCAAAGGCGCGCTGGAGAATGCCCTTTGGGACGCCGAGGCGCAGGCACGGCAAATTCCACTGTGGAAGCTGTTGGGAGGAACACAGACGGAGATTCCGTGCGGCGTTTCCATTGGCATCCAAAATTCCCACGAGCAGCTGCTCGAAAAAATTGAGACGGAACTGGATGCCGGCTACCGGCGGATCAAAGTCAAGTGCAAGCCGGGATGGGACGTGGAGGTGTTTGGTAAAATTCGCGACCGCTGGCCCGATATTCTGTTGAGCTGTGACGCCAACTCTGCATACACGCTGAACCAGATCGAGCATTTGCAGAAGTTTGACCGCTTCAACCTGCTGATGATCGAGCAGCCGCTGTGGCACGACGATTTTTATTTCCACGCACAGTTGCAGAAGAAGCTGAAGAGCAGCATATGCCTGGATGAGGTGATTCACGGCGCGCGCGACGCCCAGGCGGCGATTGAACTGGGGGCGTGCAGGATCATCAATATCAAAGTTGGGCGCGTGGGCGGCTTCAGCGAGGCGATTGCCGTGCATAACGTTGCGCAACAGGGAGGAATTCCTGTCTGGTGCGGCGGCATGCTGGAGAGCGGCGTGGGACGCGCGTACAACGTCGCGATCGCATCGCTGCCCAACTTCACGTTGCCTGGCGACGTGAGCCCGAGTGCGCGCTATTGGGCGCGCGACATCGTGTCGCCCGAGTGGAC
>DAHUXF010000242.1 GCA_027307295.1 Acidobacteriaceae bacterium | reverse complement strand
AAGGAATCGTAGATGGGACAGAAAGTTCATCCGTACGGTTTTCGTTTGGGCTTCAACAAGCCGTGGCGGTCGCGGTGGTTCGCCAAGCAGGGCTACTCCAAGCTGCTGCAGGAAGATCTCGAGTTGAAGGAGACGCTGCGCGACCGGCTGAAGTCGGCGGGCGTGAGCTCCATCGAGGTGGACCGGCCGGGTAATAAGCTGCGTGTCACCATTCGCACTTCGCGGCCGGGAATCATCATCGGGCGCAAGGGCGCGGAGATTGACAAGCTGAAGGTGGACGTGCAGAAGCGGACTTCGCGTGAAGTGTTTATTGACATCCAGGAAGTGCATAAGCCGGAACTGGATGCACAGCTGGTTTCTGAAGGCAGTGCCTTGCAGCTGGAAAAACGCGTCGGCTTCCGCCGCGCCATGCGCAAGTCGGTGGATTCGGCGTTGCGCTTTGGCTGCAAAGGCATCAAGGTCCGCGTTTCAGGCCGCCTGAAAGACAATGAAATCGCGCGCTCGGAGTGGTACCTGCAAGGCAGTTTGCCGCTGCATACGCTGCGCGCGGACATTGATTTTGGTTTTTCTGAGGCCCGCACTACCTACGGCGTGATCGGCGTAAAGTGCTGGGTCTACAAGGGAGACATTCTTCCGCAGAAGAAGCGCCAGCCGGAGCGCCAGGGCGCAGGGGCGTTTTAAGTGCGGCATTAAGTTAGACACGGGCCGGTTGGTTTCCGGCGGACTGAATTGTTTCTGGCGTATTGAATTATAAAGAGAGGCAGTACACGGTTTCTCCCAGGCGAAACGCCGAAGACGCAACTGAGGTGCTGCCGGACAGTTACAAGGATCCAAGCATATGTTGATGCCGAAAAAAGTTAAGTACCGCAAGCAGCAGCGCGGACGCATGCGCGGCAAGGCGTGGCGCGGAGGAGAGCTTTCCTTTGGCGACTACGGCCTGAAAGTGATGGAGCCGGGCTGGATTACGGACCGTCAGATTGAAGCCAGCCGCGTGGCTATGACGCGATTTGTAAAGCGCGGCGGCAAGATCTGGCTCCGCTTGTTCCCGGACAAGCCGGTCACCAAGAAGCCGGCTGAAACCCGTATGGGCAAGGGCAAGGGAGCGCCGGACCACTGGGTTGCCGTGGTGCGTCCGGGCAAGATCCTGTTTGAGATGGAAGGCGTCAACCGGGCGGACGCCATGGAGGCGATGCGGCTGGCCTCCAATAAGCTGGGATTGCGGACCAAATTTGTTGCCCGCGCCAACGCGCACTAGAAGGAAATCTAATGGACGTAGAGAAACTGAGAAACCTGACGGACGCCGAGCTGGACCACCAGCGGCGCGAGCTCAATGACCAGCTCTTCCGGCTGAAGTTCCAGCTGAAGATGGGGCAGACGGAGAGCTTGAACAAAATTCGCGGCCTGCGCAAGGATGTGGCCCGCCTGCATACCGTGATGCGCGAGAAGCAGCTGGGCATCGCCGTGGCCGGCAACGGCAATGGCCAGCCGGCAGCGGAAGCGGCGCATATAGAAAAGGCCGCAGCCGCGCCCCGCAAGAAAGCAGCCGCCAGTAGCACAAAGAAAAAGACGGCGGCACGGAGCAAGCCGGCCAAGACGGCGAAGAAGAAGACCGTAACCGCCAAAGCGAGGAAGAAGTAAATGGCAGAGACAGCAACCGCAAAAAAGACGGGCAGCCGCAGCACCAAGATCGGCCGCGTCGTGTCGGCCAAGATGAGCAAGACCATCGTGGTGCAGGTCATCATGAAAAAGGCGCATCCGCTGTACCGCCGCGTGGTGGCCAAATCCAAGAAGTTTTATGCGCACGATGAGAACAATACGGCGCACGTGGGCGACTTTGTGGAGATTGAAGAGACGCGCCCCATGTCCAAGCTGAAGCGCTGGCGGCTGAAGAACATTATTCAGAAGGCCAAGCTGGTGGGCGAAGAGCAACAGGCCGGCGTTTAAGTTTTGCAACCGTCCGCAAGCGGGGATGGGTGATTGGAAGGTTTCCTTCCTGCTAGGGCTGTGGCGATGGGCAGGCCAGAGGGCCGGAAAATCACTGAATCAGGATTCAAGAGGGAGTAGAACATGGCAGTCATGATGAGGAGCATTCTCGATGTGGCCGACAACAGCGGCGCGCGCCGGCTGCAGATGATCCTGCCGCTGGGCGGACACACCGGCCTGAACGCCAGCCTGGGAGATGTGGTCACCGCTTCGGTCAAAGAAGCGTCTCCGGATGGCACGGCGAAAAAAGGCACGGTGGTGAAGTGCGTGATTGTGCGCCAGCGCAAAGAGCATCGCCGGCGTGACGGGACGTATATCCGCTTTGACCAGAATGCCGCCGTGCTGATCAACGAAACCGGCGAGCCGATTGGGACCCGCGTCTTCGGCCCGGTGGCCCGCGAGCTGCGCGAGAAGAAATTTTTGAAGATCGTTTCCCTGGCGCCTGAGGTGCTGTAAGAGGGAACGCGAGAACCGGGCGGAGAGAGGCTGATCCGCCGATAGCTGAAGGCTGAACATGCATATAAGAGTGGATATCAAGCGGAATGACACGGTGAAGGTGCTGACGGGCCGTGACAAAGGCAAGCAGGGGCGCGTGCTGCGGGTGATGCCCGATGCCGGCAAGGTGCTGGTGGAGCACGTGATGATGGTGAAGAAGAACGTGCGCCCCAATCCGCAGAAAAACGTGAAGGGCGGCATTGCCGAGCAGGAGAGCTCGATTGCCATCAGCAATGTGATGGTGGTGTGCCCGAGCTGCGGCCCATCGCGCATTGGCCACAAGACCGTGGGCAGCAGCCGGGTCAGGATCTGCCGCCGCTGTGACTCTCCGCTGGACAAGTAGCCGGCAGAACGGTCACAACAAAATTGAATACCCTACGAACCGGTAACCACTCCGAAACCGTGGGAGAAAGAAACAAGGAAATGGCAACCAATAAAGTTAACGCAAGGCTGAAGGAAAAATTCGACAAGGAAATTGCTCCGGCGCTGGCCAAGGAGCTTGGCGTGACCAACCCGATGGCCGTGCCCAGGCTGCACAAAATCGTGGTGAACATGGGCGTAGGCGAGGCCACGCAGAACACCAAGATGCTGGACCCGCTGGTCCGCGACCTGGGCGAAATTTGCGGACAGAAGCCGGTGGTGACCAAGGCCAAGAAGTCGATTGCCGCCTTCAAGGTGCGTGAAGGCATGGCCATTGGGGCCATGGTGACGCTGCGCGGCCCACGGATGTATGAATTTATGGACCGGCTGATCAACGTTGCTCTTCCGCGCGTGCGCGACTTCCGCGGCGTTTCCACCAAGTCCTTTGATGGCCGTGGAAACTACACGCTGGGGCTGCGCGACCAGTTGATCTTTCCGGAAATTGATTACGCCAAGGTGGATAAGCTGAAGGGCATGAACGTGACCATTGTGACGACGGCCCGCGACGACAATCAGGCGCGGGCGCTGCTCAAGCATTTTGGCATGCCGTTCAGGCAATAGCAGTGAAGCAAACTGGCAATTGGCAATTGGCCAGCGCAGCAGCGATGGGTTAGACATTTAAGCCAGGAAGATTTGAGATTCAGAAGGGAAAAGCAAGAAGTAACGGGTGGTTTCAATCCGGTGTTCAGCCTGAAGAAGAGCTCCGGCCAATGCTAACTGCTAATTGCTAATTGCTCGGTTCAAAAAATGGCAACAACAGCAAAAATCGCCAAGACGAACAAGAAACCCAAGTTCTCCACCCAGCACCGTAACCGCTGCAGCGTCTGCGGGCGGCCGCGCGCCTATCTGCGCAAGTTCGGCCTGTGCCGTTTGTGCTTCCGCGGCCTGGCGTTGAAGGGCGAAGTGCCTGGGGTTTCAAAGTCGAGCTGGTAGCTTGAGCAATCAGCACTCAGGAGTCAGCATTCAGCCCGCTCGGCTGTTTGGGTGCAGAAAAAAGTTTTCTTGGCCGTTCGAAAGCGACGACCCACAGAGCTCAGGCTGAAAGCTGAGTGCTGACGGCTGAGTGCTTCGGTAGTACGTCACGGCAGGTTCTCCGGCAGGCCGGAGCAAACGGGTGGCGATAAGAGGAGATAAACGAAGATGAGTTTGACCGATCCGGTCGCAGATTTGCTGGCGCGCATACGCAACTCGATCCACGCGCGCCACCAGAAGCTCGATGTTCCCGCTTCCAAGCTGAAGCTGGAAATTGCGCGCATTCTGAAAGAAGAAGGTTATATCGCCAATTTCAAGGCGACAGAGGAAGAGGGCAGAAAGGTCCTGCGCATTTATCTGAAATACGGCCAGGACGCCAATGCCGCTATCTCCAACCTGCAACGCATTTCGCGGCCCGGATGCCGCGTGTACGTGGGGCGCAATGATATTCCCCGCGTGCTCGGCGGGCTGGGGATCAACATCCTCACCACGCCCAAGGGCGTGATGACAGGACGCCAGGCCCGCAAGCAGGGGCTGGGCGGAGAGATTCTCTGCGAAGTTTGGTAGTCCGCTGGACTTGCCTGGCAGCTTGCAGCCGGGGAAGTGAAATCAGCGGTGTAAGCAGATGCCCGTCTGGCATTGGGGCCAGGAACCAGCGTGGAATTCAGCCGCAAACAGGGCCGAAGGACTCGCTACAAGAGAAGGGTTGAACGCAAATGTCTCGTATCGGAAAAAAGCCGATTCCGCTCCCCCAGGGAGTGAAGTTTGAAGTAAAGGGCAATACCGTAGTGGTGCAGGGCCCCAAGGGTCTGGTGCAGACGCACCTGCCGTCGGGCGTGCAGCTGAAGCAGGCCGATGGCCACATTCAACTGGTGCGGGAAAGCGACCAGTACGCCGCTTTTCATGGATTGGCGCGCGCCCTGGTGAATAACGCCGTGGAAGGCGTGACCAAGGGCTGGAACCGCGAGCTGGAAATTGTAGGCATCGGCTATCGCGCCGAGCTGAAGGGCAAGAATACCGTGGTGTTTACCCTGGGATATTCGCATCCCATTGAGTTTCCGCTGCCGA
>DAHUXF010000241.1 GCA_027307295.1 Acidobacteriaceae bacterium | reverse complement strand
GACCAACAGCATGAAGGCGCTTGCCGTCGGCGGCATTGCCGACCACTCCCATATTCTTCTCTCACTTCCGCCGACAATCACAATTGCCAAAGCGGTTCAGCTGATCAAGGCCGGCTCCTCAAAATGGATGCATGAGCAAACTGGAGACCGCCGCTTCGAATGGCAGGAAGGCTATGGAGCGTTCACCATCGGGGCCTCACAGGTGCCTGCCACCATTCGCTACATTGATAATCAGCCGACGCGTCACAGAAAAATCAGCTTGAAGGAAGAATGGGAGATGTTTCTCAGGAGGCATGCCCCATTTCTGAAGAAAGATTGAACTCAGTTTACCCGGCAGTTCCTGCCGGGCTATTCTCAGACGCGCCTAACGGCGCTGGAGTGTCGTGCAGATTTCCGTCGAGAGTACTGCCAACGCCAATCTTCGGATGGCCAGATCCACAGGCGATCACCTGATCTCAAACATCAATCGTGATTTTGTGCCGCCCTGCATTCCAGCGATCCTCTAAGTGTCCTGAAATCGAGTCTCAGAGGCGCTCGGGAGTCAGGACCGTTAATATTTGAAACACGCTCTAGGCCATCCATCAACAAGATCGCATGTGGTCCGGAACCGGAACCCCAAAAACCTCACCGCCGGGGCGGCGGTGCCACATGAGCATGGGTGCCACATGAGATTGGTGCCGACTGGATCACTTTACATTTGTCTGCGTGACGGGTATCGCCGTGAAAAAAAATGGGCAAAGCGCCCAACAGATTCATCAAAGCGCTTTGCCCACAATCAATGTTTATAAACCAATGTTTCTCAGGGCTTTTTATTGGCCCTGATCGTGCGGAACAACTACGGGTATTGAAGTCGAAGCGAGATTCCCGGCGTTGTCCCTGGCTTGAATGGTAATTGTGTACAACCGCCCGTCCTTATCATCTCCCTGGCGTGAAGCTTCCAGAGAAACAGTAAAGGAATAGCTGCCATCGGGGTTGATGATGAAGTTTCCGGAAGGCTGCACCGCTCCGTATTCATCGGTTACGTTAAAGGCGCCGCTGCTGGGATTGACGCCGGATTGTGTGTCAGTAATGACGCCGGAAACCACAACGGAGACCGGCTTGCCATTAGGTGGCCACAGAGAAGACGGGTTGGCCGCAGCCGTAATGGCCGGAGGCGTGGTATCTCCGACGGAAACCTCAAAGGTCTGCACAGAGCTATTGCTGATGTTGGCATCTGTGGCGCTGGTAGCCACCAGAGTGATTGAGTCATTCGTGCCCCCAGGCGCGAACGGCGGAATAAACAGGTTCACGGTTACGCTACCGGACCCGCCACTGGCCAGCGCGAGCGTAGAAGGCACGACGGAGGTCACAAAGAACTGGCCGTCACTGCCGGCCAGTTTGAAGGTGTCCGCAGCGCCGATGTTCTGTACTTGAAAGACCAGGGACACGGTTTCTCCCTGGGGCAGCCCATCAGACAGGAAGGTGGTGGGAGTGACTTTAACTGTTTCCGGACGGAACAATCCCGAGAGTGTCCGCTGGAATGCGACGTTATTCCCATCCTTGCCGGTGGCAAGCACGCGGAAGGGTTGGGAAGGAAGCGCCACCGTCCCCACAAAGTCATCCGGGATGGCGTTGGGATCGCCCTGATTCAGCGTGATCGGTTGCAATGGGTTGCCGTCTTCAGTGGTCAGGCTGAAACTGACATTACTGGTATTGCCGTTCAGGCGTGCGACGACGGTTTGCGAATCGCCCACCATGGGCTGCCCGGGAATGGCGAAATACCCTGAGTGGCCAATGCGTCCGGTGAGCGTCACGAAGTTAAATGAGCTCAGGTTGGGAATCTGGCGGAGCAGGTCACGTGAGGTCTTGCCGCGCACGTCTACAGAAAATGCGCCGCTGCCCTGGACTTGCAGGTCCCAGGTTCCCTGGGGAGGTGTTGTGATCACGTAAATGGAGCCTCGTGCCACAGTGGTAACGTTTACGCCTGGATCGCCCGGCGCTACCAGAGTGCCATCAGGCCGCGTGAGTGTAATGGAAAGAACGGAGTCCATGCTGGTGGAGACAGTCAGGGAAGTGATGAGCGAATCCACCGGGAACTGAATGTCGCGGCTGGCGGCAAGGATGCCGGCAGCGTGAATGATGTTGACCTGCGGCGCTCCTATCTGCGATGTGACCAGCGGGAATACTGCTCCCGTTTCACTGAAGCGGTTCAGCAGAAATACCTGCCCTCCCGTGGCGGACGCGGTTGCTAAAAATCCCGGATCAATCGGGGAACATGATCCAAACAAGGAGAAATTGACCGTGATTTTTTTCTTGAGAGCGATTGCATTCACGTTGGGGAAAAGGCCGGAATCCTTGGCGCTGGCGTCAGTAAACAAGAAAAGAGTGGATTGTTCGTCCGCGGCATTTACCGCATCCATCAGGCCGTGCATGGCCAGTTCCGGACAATCGCCGCCGCCTGAGGCAAAGAGGCTATTGACCTGGCCCAGGAAAGAGCCAGAGTCGGAAGTTGAGGTAGTAGGTCCCCAGAAAGGATCGTTGAATGGCTCAAGGAGATATTCATCAGGCTCGTCCGGAGTTCCAACAACACTGTTTACGATGCTCCCGATGTTTGACTGCACGGAGGCAATAACATCTCCCATGCTGCCGGTAGTATCAACCACCATTCCCAAAGTTGTGGAAACGCCCATTAAGGCTTTGACGGCCTTGGCATTGTTGGTGATGGAAGGATCATTCAGAATCAACTGCGTTACAAACCGGTTGGTGGCAGCCAGGGCAAGGTCATGTGCCGCCTGAAAGTTTGGCCGGCTCGGAGAATCTTTGTTGATCCCGTTGCAAGTGTCAAGAACTCCGAACGTTTCGTCATTGCCGTGCCTGCACTTGCCGGCGGGAATCGATCCGTTGCACGGACTGGGCAGCGGGAAGTAGCCGGAGGTAATGTTGGTGAGCCCTGCGCCTCCCAGTACGGCGGGATTCGATGGACACGTCTGGACGGTTGCGGTCAGGCCGCTGAAAGCCGAGACGCCAAGCAGGTTGTCAAAACTGCCTAGCCCGTCTTCCACGCGTGAACTATGGGCAAAGAAATCCTGCAGAGTGTGGAACGCCTGGCCCAGATGCTCTCGCGCTTTTGCTCCGTTGGGTGACGAGCCCGAAAGGTCTTTCAGAATTTGCGTCTTCAAATCAATCAGGCGTTGTGAGCCGCCTGCAAAATTCTCGCCATCAAAATGATATTCAGAATGGAATTGGCAGAAACCGCACTCATCTGTATTTTGGTTCGCCTTCATCACTTCTTCAATGGCCTTATCAGTGAATTGGTAAGTATTGCTGCCCACGGCTTTGGAAATGGCCTTGAGCACAGTTTTGGTGATCTCCAGATGGATTGGCACTTTGAAGGCGAAGAGTGGTACGGCAATGAGTAGAAACACAATAAATGTTGCGGAAAGCTTATGAGACTTAATCATGGTCTTTCTCCATACTTCTAGCTGGGGCTGCGTGGGGCGCGCGTCAATAGAGATGCCATGCGCTTGAGCAGCGTAAAAACTGCAAAGTAGTAGAACATCTGGGCGAGGGTCCCGAGGAAAAATGCAACATAGTAGATGTGTGTGGGGAGTGCGTCTGGACCGGTAAACCAGTGGAACATCCGGTTGACCCCTGCATAGGGAAGAAGGAGCACAAGGCCGACCTTCCCTGTCCAGTCAGGTGAATGTATCTGGCTCCAGCTGAAATAGAAGCCTGTAAAGGTGAGGATTGTGGATATCACCAGGAAGAGAACAATCCCGGCGATCCGCTTTGGCGTAATCTTCGATAAAGTCGCCAACGTGCCTCCTTTATCGTTACCGCATTGTGCTGAACGCTGCCGCACAGCGTTTGGATCGCCTTCTTCTGTTTCTGTGCTCCTCAGTCCTGGTTTGTTTTGCTGCGTGGACGGACTGATTGAGCCCGGAACAAGTGTTCTGCGGTCCGAACATGCGGACGATTTTCAAATTTCTGTTTTTCGAGGAAGAGGTCCAGGAACTTTACGGGCCTCTCCTAGGGGGGAAGTTGCAGCATACTCCCGATCGAAATCACAAAGCAAATGTGATAAGCCGCCGGTCTGTCCGGTTATGCCGGAGGGCCCTTTTGGCCTAACCGGCCACTTTTCGACACCGCCTTTTCCCCCGGCCCGATATATTCCTTGCAGCCAGAAGCCGGCCAGCATAAATCCGTCCTGTGTTCACATAACTGGGCAGGAATGAGTCTCTGTGGAGAAAACCTGATCGTAATGCGATATAATGCCCATCTCTTGCGGATGAGGCCTGGAGCATGAAGCGCGGGTCGCACCTGGTAGCTGCTGATTCCTTGGCGCAGGACCAAGACAAAGCCCTGCGGCTTGTCCTGGCCCATAGTTGGAATCCCATTGCTTACCAGATTCTCAATCCCGGAATTCAACACTGGTTCAACCGAACAGGCGATGCTGTCATCGGCTACGCCACAGCCAACCGTGTGCGCGTTGTGGCAGGCGCGCCCATCTGCCGGCCCACAATTTTACTGGGAGTAACCCAGGAGTTTGAGGCTGAGGCCAGGGCGCGCGGCGAACGCATCTGCTACTTCCACGTAGGGCCGCGCTTTGCCAGTGTGTTGAGCCGCTCCGGCGAGCATTCCATCGCCCGCATTGGCTCGCTGCCCTACTGGAATCCCACAGACTGGCACTCCATTCTCAACTCAGATGCTTCACTGCGCTACCAGCTTTCACGCGCCAGGCACAAAGATGTGAGTGTGACGGAGATGCCGGCTTCAGCAGCGGCCCAGCTCGCGGAGCTGCGCGAGATAAGGCGCGAATGGCTCGACCGCAAACATCTGCCGCCGTTGCACTTCCTGATTGAGCCGGAGGTGTTCCATCACCTTGCCCACCGCAGGCTCTTTGTGGCCAGACTCAGCTGGCGGATGATTGCTTATCTGCTGTGCTCTCCCATGCCTAACCG
>DAHUXF010000240.1 GCA_027307295.1 Acidobacteriaceae bacterium | reverse complement strand
TCTGCTGGATCTTGCGTTCGATGGCTTCCTCTTCATTGTAAGCAGCAATCAGAACCGAAATGAAAGGAAAGTAACCGGGCTCTGAGCGCGGACGGCGAACGAAGATCCCAATCAGCGCCAGCAGAAGCGGATACCCGGCGTAAACATAAAACAGCAGGAGTGCAGCCAGCCAGAACGCGGCTGTTGCCGTTCCGGCAGTGCCGGAAATAAATTGCGCCAGAATTGGGTCCATCCTATTCATCGAATGCAGATGACCTCTGCTTTGGGATTGGGCGCAGGCCCTACGGGTACGGCTGGTTTTCTTTGGCCGTCACCCAGGGCTGCCTCCAGCACCGAATCTTCTGTTTCATGTTCAAAGTACATGCGCTGCCAGACTTCAATCATCAGCAGAGACCAGATTTTTAATGCATTGTCGCGCCGGTTCTCGGCATGGTCGCGCAGCAAGGTCTGCACCGCTTCAGGACGGAAGATGCCCCTTTGTTCCACCACAGCCGGAGCAAGGAAGCGCTTGATCATCGGCTTCAGCTCGCCGTTGATCCATTGCGGCAGCGGAGGATTGAATCCCATCTTCTTTTTGGTAAGGACTTCCTGGGGCAAAGTATCCTTCAACGCCTGGCGTGTAATCCACTTGGTGGTCATGTTGCGAACCTTCATCCGTTCCGGCACCTGCATGGCAAATTCCAGCAGACGGTAGTCGGTAAAGGGCGCGCGCACTTCCAGCGAGTTGGCCATCGACATCCGGTCAGCGTATTCCAGGCAGTTGCAGCACAGGAACGATGCCGAATCCACATAACCCAGGCGGCTCAACGGTTCCAGTTGCGCGCCCTGGCGGAAGAACTGGCGAAGGAAATCCCCGGAATCCCGGCCCCCAACCTCTGCGGCAAAAGCAGGAGCATAGAGCTCGCGCTTCTCAGCCTCAGAAAAATAGCCGACCCAGTTGATATACATGTCTTCTTCGGCCTGCCATGCCGATTGGGCAAACTCGCGCGCGCGGCGGAAGCCGTGGCGGCCATCGGTGGCATCATGCATGAATGAGGACAAGCGCGACACCAGCCCTCTGGTAATAAATTGAGGCAGACGGCGGTAACGGCGGGCCAGAGCGGCACCCGCATAGCGGACATAACCGCCAAACAGCTCGTCACCGCCATCGCCGGAAATGGCCACCGTCACGTGCTTGCGCATGAGCCTGGTAATCACATATTCCAGGATTGCTGTTGGATTGCCAAAAGGCTCATCAAAGTGGCGCACTACCTTGGTCATGGATTCAGCGCACCCTTCATCAGCCTGGAGGATGTGATGCTCCGTGCGGAATTTCTGCGCCACAACATTGGCTATGGGCATCTCGTCATAAAATTTGCTGTTAGCGAACCCGATGGTAAAGGTCTTGACCTGATCGGTGCTGTGCTTGGCCGCAAAGGCCGTGATTGCACTGGAATCCAGCCCGCCGCTGAGAAACAGCCCCAACGGCACATCGCTCATCAGGCGAAGCTTTACGGCTTCTTCCATGAGCTGGCGCGCGCGATCAATCATGTCACTTTCTGAAAGATGCAGGTCAGAGCCGGCGGTCTCTGCGGCGTCCCAGTATTTCCAGTCTCGCTTGCGCAGTTCCCCATCCGGCATGACCTCAATTTCCATGGCTGATCCGGGGGCCATCTTTCGAACGTGCTTGAACGCTGTGGATGGATACGGGAAATAGAGGTACGTCAGATAATCGTGCATGGCAACCGGGTCCAGCTCCGCTGGAACGCCGGCCTTCAGGATGGCCTTAATCTCTGACGCAAAGACAAACTTTCGCCCGGCATGCGAGTAGAAAAGCGGTTTCTTCCCCAGATGATCGGTGGCCAGCAACATGCGCCGCCGGCGCTGGTCCCAAATAGCAAAGGCAAACATGCCGCGCAGCTTGCGCGTCACATCATTGCCCCACTCCTCATATCCGTGGACAATCACCTCGGTGTCCGTGTGCGAGCGGAAGTGATGTCCCGCCGCAACCAGTTCGGCGCGCAGTTCCTGAAAGTTATAAATCTCGCCGTTGAAGGTGATCCAGATGGTCTCATCTTCATTGCACATGGGCTGGTGTCCGGCGGAAGAAAGATCAATGATGGAAAGCCGCCGGTGCTGCAAGCTGACCCACATTGAACTTTGCTCCAGAGCAAAGTACTTGAGCCCGCCATCATCCGGGCCGCGATGGCGCAGTTCCAGACCACATTTTTCATCCGCGGGCGAGTTGGCGATTTGTCCGAAAATTCCACACATGATTTAAATTCACCTTCAAATCGCGGCCCTTCTGGCCACGAGCGGGCTTATGCCAGGACTGACTCTTCTTCCTGGGACATATCCGGGTTTTCAACCCACGTTTCATTGCCTGCACTGGCGGTGAGCGTGGCAGACTCTTGTTGCTTTTGGTCTTCAATCATCTGTCCACGGACCACACACGCCAGCAGAACCCATAGAAATCCGTTGACTTCCACGTACAGCCAGCGGTCGCCAAACAGGTTGACCACGAAGACGCAGGACATCATTACCAGGAAACCAAGGCCAATAGCCTTCAAAAACGGGTCTTGCGCTGTCCGGAACAACCTGATGCCCTGCCCTGTCATTTTTCCCAGCAGGAAGAGAAAGAACAGCAGGCCGGTCAATCCCGTTTCTACCAGCACTTTCAAAAAATAATTGTGCGTATCGGTGTAGATGCTTACGCGGTGCTGCAACCGGTAGGTATCAAAGCCTCCGCCGATGACCGGGTTCTGATGGAACATGTCCATGGCGTCATTCCACAGGGCCACGCGGTCTTGCGCGGAGGTATCAAGCTGCTGCTCACCCTTGTCATACGTCATATTCACGCGTTCCTGCACGGACGTAGGCACCAGGGCTTGCCAGCTGAAGAGGAATGCCGCCAGCGCCACCAGCAGCCAGCGCTGCTTTACCAATCCCAGCAGAAAGATTCCCACCAGAATGCCGGCATAAGCCTCACGCGAAAAGGAAAACAGCAGGCAATAGGATGAAAAGGCCACCAGCGCCAGAGTTGCAAACTTGAGCGACTTCTTTTCCTGAAAGGCATTCATGCCCAGCAGAAAGAGCATGAACTCGGCTTCAAATGTGGCCACGCCGTTGACGCCGGCATAGCCCAGAGGACCGCCATCACGAACTTCATAAGAGAAATGGGAAAGATCACGGTCACTCATGGTGCTGTAAAAACCTTTGTCTACAGCAAAGACAGAGATGCACATCAGCAGCACAATAATTTTGAGCTGCTTTGTTTCTTTGATCACGCTCACTACCACGGCAAAAATGATGAACATGACCATATAGTTCTTCCAGTTGGAAAACCGTGGGTCACTGACGGAAAGCGGGAGAGCGGTATTCAGAAAAAACGATCCGCGCCACAACTGCACATAACAGAAGAGCCCAAACAACAGCAGCACCCTGTTCATCGGCGTCTTGGCAAAGCGGAAACCGCCTTTGAACATCGCCCCCAGGACCACGCCCAGCAAAAGTATGTCAATCAGCTTGTTCCCCAGCGGAAAATCGAGGATGCGGTAACGGATGGTCTGCAAGGGCAGCAGCGGGATCAGGAAATACAGGCCAGCCTGCGGCCGCCAGAACAAGGCCAGCAGGAATGCAACAATGGCGCCAAGGTAAAGCGTGAGCGGGACGTATTGTTCAAGACCAAAATGCATTGAGCTTAAGTCCTCTCCGTGACTGCGGGCATGGCATCCATCGCCGGCCGGCGTTCTTTGCGCAGCCACGCAACGGCCATGGTGCTGGCCTGGTGCAGTAAGCGGCGCACACGGGAATCAATAGCAACAAGAATGCCAACGTAAAGCAACAGGACGACGCTGCCTTTCGCCACAGCGCTTAACAGCGGCGACTCCACCGAAATCTGCGCGGCCAGCCATGCCACTAAACTTCCAACAATCGCGTAACGGGCAAAGGCCGCCAGCTCCAGTTTGTAAGGCAGTACGCTCATCGACTGATACGCGAGAAAAACCACAATTCCCGCATAGCTGACCATGGTTGCAATGGCAGCTCCCACCAGCCCGATCCGGGGCAGCAGGATCATGTTGAGCGCGATATTCAGGACGCTCGCATAAAACGTGGCCGAGGCGATCTTGGAGGCGCGCTTATGAATCAGCAATCCTGGGCGGAAATAAATGGTTACGGCGGAAAGCACCAACCCGACCACCAGAAACGGCAACAGCACATGCGCCTGCTGGAATTTTTTAGACGCCAGAAGAACAATCACGTCCTGCGAAGTCACAATCGCGATGCAAACCACCGCGACGCCGGCAAATACGAATTGGTCAAGACTGCGGCTGAGGAAATCCTGCGTGGCCTTTTTCCCGTCACTGTTCCAGACCTTCATGCAGATAGGAAACAGCGCCAGTTGCAGCGGCGCCATCATCACGTCCTGCAGATACGTGGCGATCCCATAGGCCGCGGCATAAAAACCAAGCGCCTGCGCTCCCAGATAATGCTGGATAAAAAAACGGTCACCGGAATCAAGCACCACCCAGGAAATCTCGGCCAGCATCAGCGGGAAGGAGAACGCCAGTGCTATGCGAAGAAATCCTCTGTCAAACATGGCCGGGGAGAGCAACTGGCGGCGCAGCAGAGCAGGAATATATTGCAGCATTGCCGCGCCTTCCACCAGGACCAACCCAAGGAACAGAGCGAACGCCGTTTTTTGCCAGAAAAAGAGCAGCGAGCAGATCACGCCGATAGAAAGCGCTTTCTGCAATATATCCATGCCGTTGTAGAGCCCGGTCTTATTTTCCATCTGCATCAGGTTCATTTGCATGGAACGCAGGGAGCGGACGATCACCAGGACGCATGCCAGAAGGAGCGTGCCGCTGGCGGTGATGCCTAAAAAGCGCGCGCCGCCCGCAAGCAGCGATAAGCCAAACCCTATAGATAAGACCAGCGCGATCAGTGCTGTGCCATAAAACAATGTGGAGTAATAACGGCGCAA
>DAHUXF010000023.1 GCA_027307295.1 Acidobacteriaceae bacterium | reverse complement strand
CAAACTGCAGCTGCCGGGAAGAGCCTGAGTCCCCTGTTGGGAAACGGGTGCTACTAATCGTGCCAAAGCTGGTCGATGTAGGAGTTGTCCATGTGCTAGCCGGCTGCCCGTAGTTCGGATGATTAAAGAGATCGAACGCATTTGCAACAAACTGTACGTTCAGTCTCTCAGTCAACTTGGTGTTCTTGATCAGCGCTAGATCAAAGTTTGTAAACCCGGGACCTGTAAAACTATTACGTCCTGAATTTCCAAGCGTAGCGGTTGTGGAGGCAAACCCACTGGGAAGGATCCACTGACCTAAAGGATTTCCAGTCACTGTGACAGGGCCTGTCACCGTGGCATAAACGTTGCCCACTCCAGTGATTCCGGTGGATTGGATTCTCACCGTGAAAGGATTTCCGGTCTGAACACTAACGATGGGAGCTATTTCCCACCCGCTCTTCAGGCGATTGCCTTTGAAAGGCAGATCATAGATGCCGTTGACGACAAGGCGGTGCCGGACGTCAAAATCGGAGCTGCCACGGCCGCTGGCAAGGTTAGTGCTGTCCTGCTGAACGAATCCATTGTTGTTGCGCGAGACATCATCAATGGAATGGGACCAAGTGTAAGATGCATTCAACTGCAAGCCGTGAGACATGCGCCGCGTGCCGGTGACCCATAGGGCATTGTAGTTTGAGTTGGCGCCACTCAAGCGGTCGGTAAGCGTATTGCCGAGCACCTGTCCGGGCAATATAGGGCTGTTGAGAGACAGCGTCTGGAATGGCCGGGTTGGGTTTACCTTGCCGAATTGAGGCTTCGTGGGGTCTATGAAAACCTGAGCGGACCCAAGCACGCCCCACTGATTGATGTTTTCTTCAAGCTCCAGGTGCGTACCCTTGCTTCCGAAATACCCAACCATGATCGACGTATTGTGATCGATCTGCTGCTGAACATTCATGTTAAAGGATTGTGTGTTCGCATTCTTAAAATTAGGATCGAGGACCGTGGGCGAAATCGCGGGCGGAGTGCCATTGAATAACGCATTCAAACTACCAAGCGCTGCTGGAGTCGCGGCTGGAAAGTTGACACTAACGGGTAGCGCAAAATTCGGGTTAGCAGAGAGGCCAGTTACAAATCCAGTGATGGGCTGGTCCACTTGTAAAGCATAGCCAGCGCGCAGCAGTGTTTTGCCATTGTGAAACAGATCCCAGGCGAAGCCTACTCGTGGTTGGAAGTTCTTATTGTTCTGCGCATAAGGCTGGGAGGTTGGTACCAATAAGCTTCCATTTGTGCCACCAGGAATAAAGTTAACAAAGCGGTTTTTGGCTTCGCTGGGCGTCATATTCCAAGCGTAGCGCAATCCGAGTTCAACGGTTAAGTAGGATTTGAGCTTCCAGCTATCTTGAGCAAAGAAGTCCAGGGCATTTTCATTGATCCGGCTAGCGACATTGCCCACGACGTTTGCGGCAGAGTCAACATTGCCAGCAATGAAGTTGTTGACGTTGAGGAAAACGAGTTGTCCTGGATCTCCATTGGCGTTATTGTTGAGGAAATCGCGGAATTCCGTGCCGAACCTAAAGGAATGGCTACCGTGAATGTAGCTCACGGTGTCCGCGAAAACAAAGGTGGTGTCGCCGCGCTGTTGAGGGAAGCCTCTCTCCGAGCCGAATGTTAGAAGCTGCGACCCAAAGAAAACATTGACGGAGGGCGAGAAAGCCAAATTCGGCCCCAACGTACCGGCGAGTCCAAGTGCGCCCGGCGTGATTGCGTTTTGGGGGGTGAAAGTAATGAAAATCCTGTTGGCCCCCAAACGGGCTTCGTTCACAACATTGGGCGAAAACACATGGGTTTCATTCACCGTCAGTACCGAGCGGTGACCCGCACGCGTATCGCCGAATCCAGGGATGGTAGTTCCCGCTCCGGTTTCCCCACGCAAGTCATTCTGGTATACGAAATAACCGTGCAGGTTATCCTTTTCACTGAAGTTATGGTAGATGTCCGCCGTGCCTTGATCAATATCTACCGGCGCACTCGGGGAGCTAACAAAGCTCGGGACGCCATTAATGGTGGTGTTCGCATTTGGCACCAACGCAGCCAGCGCTTTGACTGCCGGATTTGGACTGGCTTGAATGGCCGTTAAATTGGCTGCTGAGAAAACAGGACTGGACAAGCTGAGACCCTGACGTTGCTTTACACCCTCGTAGCTCAGGAAGAAGAAGGTTTTCCCTTTGATAATGGGGCCGCCAATATCACCGCCGTACTGGTTACGCTTGAAGGGTGCTTGAATGAGTGGCGCACCAGTTTTATCCGTCCTGAAGTTAAATGCATTGCGCGCATCGAAGAGATCGTTACGGAGATAATCATAGATTTCACCGTGAAACTGGTCGGTGCCGGAACGAGTGCTGATATTCACGATTGAGCCTGAGTTCCGGCCATACTCAGCACTGTAAGTCGAGTTGTCGATCTTAAATTCAGACACGGTGTTAATGGTCGGCTGGAACGTAACCTGATTTTGCACCATGTCATTCAGGTTGATGCCATTGATCATAAAATTCACGGCATCTTCGCGGCCACCGGCGCTATTGAAAGCAAAGGAACCTTGCCCACGTAGCGGGGCCGTGAGAAAACCGTTCTGTGGCGGCGTAACAGTTCCGGGGATCAACAGTGCCAAGTCAACAAAATGGCGGCCATTCAACGGGATGTCTTGTACTGTGCGCTGATTGATGGTCTGGCCCACCGTCATTGTTGTTGATTCAATGACCGGAGCTGTCGTTTCCACAGTGACGACCTCAGAGGTGGTGGCTACCTTCAATTCAAAATTCTGCAGCGAGTTTTTACTGACTTCAAGCAAAACGCCCTTGGCCACTTGCGTCTCAAAACCAGTAATCTGAATCTGCACATCATAGGTTCCGGGCGGCAGAGCGGGAACTTCGTAAGCGCCGGTGCCGTTGGTCTCTGTGGTCCGCTCAATGCCTTGGGCCGTATTCTTGACCGTTACCTTGGCGCCAACGATAGCTGCACCATTTTGATCAGTCGCGGTTCCTTGGATACTGGCGGTGGTTTGGGCAAATGTCGCCGTTGCAAAACCCATCAGTAACAGCGGCAGCAGCCACTGGATAAAGGGTACTTTTCTTAACATCACATCTCCCTCCTAAGGGAACCGTAATGCTTACGGTCAATGTATACAGAATATTGCTACAGAACCTAAAGCAGAACCAGCACTTGTTTGAAAGCCAATGGGATTGAACACCAACATGACTTAATTTGTGGGTGCATTCCAAGTACCAATTCTAGGATTACTGAACTTATTGAAGAAGAACACAGTTATGCAAAACACGTCAAGGATCAATTCCAAAATGCATATTCATGGAAATTCCTCTCTACGGAATTCTGGAATGGAAATGAAGCAAACTAAGCAAGGAGTTGGAAGCAGCACCAGCGGGTACACCCCTCGCAAAATGAGCAGGAAGCCAGCCAAGGCACGTACGCCAATTTACGATTGACACTCGCCCGTAAGAGGCATTCTTAGGATAGAAGCCTTATTACTTGGGATTGTGCGGGACGACCGGTATGGCCAGACGGTTATTGTTAGTGGCCCGTGGGGTTACGTCATTTTCGGCGCGCGCTGATTCTGCATGGATTTCAACGGTCAGGGGACGCTGCAAAACCATCTCCAGAGCAGTTCCCTGATCGATCCTAACGTCTTGTCCCCGGGTAAACAGTACTTGTCCCAGGCCAACCGCCGCACCGGCCAGTCCTCCAATGCCTGCCCCTTTGGCGCTGCCGGAAGCTACGGTCCCAATCACCGCGCCAGTGGCCCCGGTTTTCGCTATTGTCCCGGCATCTTTGGCCTTTTGCCCATTGGCCTTGACGGTTCCTTCTTTGTCCGCGACGGTGTGGTTCTGTGCTCCAGGTTCATTCCCAAGCGAACCCGGAAGATCAATCGTGTATCCGTTCGGGAAAATCATGGTATTGAAGTGAAACAGTATCTCTGCGCGGCCTTTGATGCGTCCGGCCCGCCTTACCTCGGCGATTGTGCCCTTCACGTAAGTGCCGGCTGGAATCACGGCAACATTGTCCTGGGTGACGGGGAAACTTGTCTGGCAATAAACGCCGTCTCCAACGCGGGCGCTTTTTGTATCAATGGGACTTTTGAGCTGAAGCAACACCTGCGTTCCCGCAGGCACGGTGATTTGCTTCACGGCTGGATCAGGTGTGGCCCCGCTGGTGTTTGCAGGGTTTTGTGCGGACACGCTGACAACTGCGGCAACAAGAAAACAAGTTAAACCACGCATGAGAGGAACCTCACTGGAGCATTGTAGAGCTATCCCTGGAACGCAGTCACCTGCTGATTCTTGCCTGCTCCATTTCAGCAATAATGGCGTTGACGGCCTGCGCAGGGTCGGCGGCGTGCGTGATGGGCCGTCCCACGACTATATGGCTTGCGCCGCTTTCCAGGGCTTCAACCGGGGTGGCCGTCCGTGCCTGATCATTCCTCTCAGCGCCGGCTGGACGAACCCCTGGCGTGACAATCGTGAAACTCTCTCCCAGGGCTTTCCTAAGGGCGGCAGCCTCCAGAGGCGAGGTCACGATTCCTTTACACCCTGTGCCCTGGGCCAGTGCCGCCATCCGCAAGGCCTGATCTCTAGCCCGGCCAGAAACGCCGATTTCGTGAAGGTCTTCATCCGTCAGGCTGGTCAGGACGGTTACCGCCAACACAGTCAACTGATCGCCAGCCGCATCGGTTGCGGCCCGCAGCATTGCATTGCCCCCGGCAGCGTGCACTGTGATCATATGCACGCCCATCTGGACAGCGGCTTTCACCGCATGGCTCACGGTGTTCGGAATGTCATGGAGTTTGAGATCTAGAAAAACACGCCGTCCTGAATGGACCAGGTCTCTTACAAAACCGGGGCCTTCCGCAGCAAAAAGCTGGAGACCAACCTTGTAAATACCCGCCGCTTCGCCGATTCTTTTCACTAGAGACTGAGCAGTGCTGGCATTGCTAACATCCAGAGCGACAATCAACCGGTCCCGCATATCAGACACCGCGGGGGTAGCTAGAGACATGGGAAGAGTGCCTGGCATGCCAGCAGTATATACTTGTTTTCGCTTATTCTCCGCTGTAAGCCTGATTTTTTGCGACGTGCTCAGGTTGAATCAGATCGATCCGGATGCGCTCCACGCCGTCCCGGAAATTGAGCATGCGGGCGGCGCTATAGCTTAAATCCATAATACGGTCGCCAACATAGGGTCCACGATCATTGACGCGGACAATGATCCATTTGTGGTTCCGCAGGTTCGTGACCTTTACGAACGTACCCAGAGGAAGCTTTCTATGGGCTGCCGTAAACTCAAACATATCAAAGTCTTCGCCACTGGCCGTGGTTTTGCCATGGAACTGTTTTCCATACCAGGAAGCAGTTCCCACCTGATATGGTTTGGGCTCAGTTTTTGCTATCTGGGACTTTTTTGCCGACTTGGAAGCAATGGACGAGATTGAGGGCTTTACCGGAGGCTGTGGATGGTTTGGAACGGTAGCCGCCCCCACGTCGACAGCCATGCCGAAGCATAGGGCCGCCGCCAGAATGGACAGTACTCGGTTCATGCAAACTCCTTGACATAAAGTATCTGGGCCCTGAAAGACAAACGCTGTAATTGAATGGTGCAGAAGGAAAAACTGGATTCCATTCCCTAATGCTTTCAAAAACAATCCGTGTCTTTTTTACCACTCTAAAACTACGTAAGTTACCTTAGCTATTGTACCTGAAGTAGGATGCCGTCAACATAAAACCTGTTGTTTCTTGATTACTACTTAGCGGTCATATATTCCTTTTATTTTCAATCGTTTAAATTGAAATAAATGTAATTTTTTTCTTACTGGCCAAAATCCTGCCAAAAGTCTTTCACTCAGGCTGCTCCCCGCATTTACTGGTGTTATAAAATCTTCTGTCGCATGGAAGTCTTCATTTCTTATACTGAACGCGTGAAGCCATCCAACCGTGAAGTGGAAATCAAATTTCGCATTGATGATCTTTCCTCCCTTTCATCCAAGCTTCAAAGCGAAGGATTCCGCCTGGTTACGCCTTCTACCCATGAGATGAACATTCTTTACGATGCGCCGGGAGGCAAAATCCGGCGGCAAGGCGCCATCTTGCGGCTGCGCGAGTACGGGCCAAAGAGGACTCTGACTTATAAAGGCAAAAAGGCCAGCCGTCCTGGACGGCACAAGTCCCGCAGAGAGATGGAAACGACGGTGGCCAATGGCGAAGCCATGGCAAATATCCTTCTGGCTCAGGGGTTCCGTCCCAGCTTCTGCTATGAAAAAAACCGCACCGAATGGAGCGACTCAACCGGTCATGTGGTGGTGGATGAAACGCCGATCGGCAATTTTGGCGAGATTGAAGGACCACCACAATGGATTGATGCTGTGGCGCAAAAACTGGGTATTTCCCTGGCGCAGTATATTACGGCATCATATGCAGAGCTGTTCCTGGACTGGAAGCGCCGGACAAAAAGCAAAGCGGAAGACATGACCTTTAAAGCGGTGCGTCCGCGAGGGCGGCGCTAGACGTAAGCCTCTTTTGACACGAAAAGCCATTTCAAATTGTCCGGCTCCAGCATCCAGCGGACGGTTTTTTCCAGGCTTGCTTCGAATGAGGCTGGAACGGAAAAGCCCATTTCCTTCATCTTGGTTCCGTCCAGGGCATATCTAAGATCGTGGCCAGGACGCTTGGAATGGAAGTCTACTAACTGGTAGTTCAGTTCGCGCCCAACCACGCGCGCGATTATCTGCGCCACTTCCAGGTTGCTTACTTCCTTTTCCCCCACCACATTGTATTTGTCCTGGACGTTCCCTTTTTCCAGCAGGAACAGGACGGCTGCGGCAATATTGCGGCAATGGACATAAAAACGGCTTCCGGGAACCGTTTTGTTGGCGTTGGCATGGATGTGGACCACTTCGCCGGCCAAAACTTTCCGCAGAACCAGCGGAATGAACTTTTCCGGATGCTGGCGTTCGCCAAAAGCGTTCATGGTATGCGTAATCATTACCGGGACTTTGTAGGTGTTTCCCCAGGCCATGCAAAGCTCTTCCCCGCCAGCCTTGGTAGCCGAATAAGGGTTCCCCGAGTTATAGCGGTCCCATTCCTTGAATGCCACGCCTTCCGGCGCCGGGCCAAAAACCTCGTCCGTGGAGAAATAAACAAACTTGCGCAGATTGCCCTGGCTGCGGGCGAACTGCAACATATGGAAGGTGCCAAAGACGTTGGCTTGCACAAACTGTTCAGGATCAGCAATGGAGTTGTCTACGTGCGTTTCCGCCGCCATGTGGACGATGTAATCCACCTGGCCGATCTCTTTTTGCACGCCCCAGGCAAGTTTGCGGGTCAGGTCAATGGTCAGCATCTTGACGCGGGACTCATCAAACGCCTTGATGTCATGGAGCCGGTCCAGGCCATTGGAAGCGTAGCTGAGGCTATCCAGGATCACGATTTCCCAATCCGTATTCTTCAGCAAATGCTCCACAAAATGGTGGCCAATAAAACCCGCGCCACCCGTCACCATGATTCTGGTCCGCATGAATTGCACCCCAATCAAAATTCTTTAGAAATGACAGTCCCGGCAGTGCCGTTGAACTGGAAACGGGGCACTGCCCTGCCTAGCATATATTGATGATGCCACAAACCCGGCCCTTTCAGCGAAATTTGACTGGGCCGACCCTATGAAGATACGTGGGGCAAGGCTTTTACGTCCCTGTAACAGGTAGTTCCGCGTAAACCGCCAAATCGCGCTACAATTTGTCCCCGATTGGCATGTTCGCGGTCAAGGAGAACGCCATGTACGACTACATAATTGTTGGCGCTGGTTCAGCGGGATGCGTGCTGGCCAACCGGTTGACCGCGTCGGGCCGCCACCGCGTCCTGCTGCTGGAGGCGGGTGGTCCCGACACTGTAAAAGAGATTCATATACCCGTGGCGTTCTCCAAGCTGTTTAAGTCCGCCTGGGATTGGGCCTACTACACGGAGCCTGAACCGCACCTGTGCAACCGCAACTTGTATTGGCCGCGGGGCAAGGTTCTGGGCGGCAGCAGTTCCATCAATGCCATGATCTATATCCGTGGCAACCGCGCCGACTACGACCAGTGGCGCGACCAGGGCAATCGCGGCTGGGGCTACTCAGACGTGTTGCCGTATTTCAAGAAATCGGAAAACCAGGAGCGTGGCTCTTCTGAATACCATGGCAGCTCCGGCCCTCTCTGTGTGAGCGACTTGCGTACGGTGAATCCGCTCTCTGAGGCTTTTATTGCCGCCGGAGAGGAATCGGGGTTCAGGCGTAATCCGGACTTCAACGCAGCGTCGCAGGAAGGCTTCGGCTTCTACCAGGTCACACAGAACAAAGGGCGGCGGCACAGCGCAGCGACGGCATATCTCTATCCTGCACGTTCTCGCAAGAATTTGACCGTCCGTACCGGCGTCCATGTTTTTGGAATTTCTTTTGAAGGCAAGCGCGCCGCGGCTGTCAGCTTTCAGGATGGCAACGGCAATACCCAGGAGCGGGCCGAACGCGAGATCATCTTGTGCGCCGGAGCCATTGGATCACCCCAGCTTTTAATGCTTTCAGGCGTGGGGCCGGCGGAGGATTTGCGCGCCTTTGATATTCCTGTGGTTTGCGATCTTCCGGGCGTGGGTAAAAACCTGCAGGACCATCCCGCAACCGCGATGGCCTATGAATGCACCCAGCCTATCACGCTGGCCAATGCAGAAAGCCTGCCCAACCTGATGCGCTATCTTTGCTTCCGGCGAGGGCAATTGACTTCCAACGTTGCGGAATCAGGAGGGTTTATCAAAACATCCCCTGCCTGTGCAATTCCAGACATCCAGTACCACTTTGGCGTGGGATATTTTGTGGAACACGGTTTCCAGCAAATCGAAGGACATGCGTTTACCATTGGCGCCACGTTGGTGCATCCTTACAGCCGCGGCGATATACGCCTGCGCTCCAGCAATCCACTTGATGCCCCCGCCATTCGCGGAAATTATTTTTCTGATGACCGCGACATGAAAGTGATGGTGGAGGGAGTAAAAATCGCCCGGACTCTTGCTCTTAGCAATGCGTTCTCCAGCTATCGTGGAAAAGAGCTTCTCCCCGGCGCGGACACCAAAGATGACAGCGCATTTCGCGCCCACATCGCCAAAGTGGCCGAGACTCTCTACCATCCCGTCGGCACATGCAAGATGGGTAACGACGCCACAGCCGTGGTGGACTCCGAATTAAGAGTCCATGGCCTGGAGGGCCTGCGCGTGATCGACGCCTCCATCATGCCGACCGTGGTGGGCGGCAACACCAATGCCCCGACCATCATGATCGCAGAAAAAGCCGCTGACCTGATCAAGAGCGGATCGCATAAAGAAGCAGGAGACCTGGCCCTGAGTGGTGCTGCGCGCTGATTGCAAATAGCTATTTAGAGCGCAGAAACTCCGTTACCGCTTTGATATAACTCGCCGGCTGGTCCACAAATGCCATGTGTCCAGCCTGCGGCAGAATGACCAGAGTTGATCCGGCGATTTTTTCGTGCATCGTGCGCGACAGTGACGGATTGGATTCGTCATGGTCACCGCAGATTACCAGTGTGGGCACGTGGATGCTGGACAATTTGTCCAGGTACTCCACCGATTTCAAGTTGCCGTCAATCACAAACTCCCCGTCTGATCCCCACATTTCACGATACAGGTCCCATGACGTCCCAGTGTTTCCCGCGACGGGATCGTAGTTGGCATCAGGACGGCGCTGGTAAAGATAAGGGAAATAACCATCGCCCCAGGCGAGCTTTGCATAGTCATCCGGATAGCGGCCCTTTTCCCAATCCTTGCCTTTTCCAAAAAGGCCGGCTTTTTCCAGAGCTTCCAGTTTGGCCAGCGCTTCTGGCGGCATGCTGTGTTTTTCTTCTGCCAGAACTTTGTTCATCGCCGTGACGCTGTAAAACGTCCCGCCCAATATCAAGTGGGTAAGGTTGCGTTGATATTTGAAGGCGTAAGCTTGTGCCAGCACGCCGCCGAAGGAGTGCCCCAGCAGACTCACTTTTCCCAGATGCAATGCCTGCCGGACATTTTCCACGTCTTCCACCATGTTCTCAACGGTGTACTGGCTGGCGTCTTCCAGCTTCTCTGAACGTCCTGAGCCCCGCTCATCAATGAAGATAAGCTGGTTGGTCCGCGCCGGCGGCAGCAGATGAGGCATCAGATAGTCGTGCGATACTCCGGGCCCGCCATGCACGATCATCAGAGGCGCGCCATGCCCAATGATCTGGTAATAGATGAGCGCACCATGAGCATCCACATATCCTTCTTGCACACGATAGACATTTGACATTGCAGAGGGAGCAGATGAAGAATTGACCTTCGCGCTCTGCGCGAACGCCGCCAATGACACCACCGCCAACAGCAACGATTGCAGAAGTATTTTCATGCCGGAAATTATAGTTGCAGCTGTCAACCTCACCAGATGCTTGAAAACATGGGAGAAATTTATTCCTTCACTCCCTTGCCAGAGGACTAGAATTGATTTATGCGAACCCTGTCCTTAATTGCCGTTCTGGGAACCGTTACTCTCTTACCGGTAACAATGCATGCGCAGATGCGCGGCATGAGTATGGGACGTGGCTCCGCGCCAAGAGTTAATTCAGGTTTTGCCGGGCGTCCTGGCGGGCAACGGGGCTTCGCTTCGTCCCCGCGTTCTTCGTCCTTCGCGCCAACAAACCGGTTCGCGACCCGCACCTTCGCGCCCAACCATGGCTTCGGTTTTTCCAATAGGCCAGATGGGTTTCGCAGATTTCATCATCGCCGTCCGTTTGGGTTTTTCAATGGATGCTTTGGATTCTCCTGCGGCTCTCCATTCTTTTTCGGCAGCTCCTTTGGTTTTGGTGCGCCGTTCATTGGGCCTTATGATCCTTTTTACTATGGGGACTACTATCCACCTGCTTCCGCTGCGCAGCCGGTTGTCGTAAGCACTGACAACGGCAATTCCGCGCAACTGGTCGCCGAAGTCCAGCGGCTGACCGATGAAGTGGATGATCTTCGCAGTGAAACATACAATCAGCGCAGCGCCGCAAGAGCGCAGGCAGATTCTCATGCTTCTCTTTCGGCCAAGGAACCGGCGCTGGATACCATCTTTATTTTCCGCGATGGACATCGAATTTCAGCCCAGAACTATGCCATTGCCGGCCAGACTCTCTGGATCTTCAATGAGCACACAGCACGCAAGCAGTCTCTTGCCGATCTTGATGTCTCTGCCACCGAGCAAACCAATGCCGCCAACGGCATTGAACTTCGCCTTTCCCCTCCCGCAAGGCAATAAGCCCGTCGCCCTGGCACGTCGATCGTCGATCAATGATGATCACGATGCTATAGGGATAGAGTTACCCATCGCGCACCTCTACAATCGGCAATAACAAAGATGGGCCGTTTTGTCACAGCGTGATCTCTACGTTCCTGGATTCAGCGGAAAAAATGGCATGTTTCGCTGATCCAGGCAACTTTGGAGCAAGCCAGCGAAATAAGGCAGTCGCGGTGATGGCTCCTGCAATTTGCATCACGACAAAGGGCGGAGCATCTACAGTTCGAATGCCAGCGAAGGTGTTGGTGAACGTTCGCGCCAGGGTCACAGCAGGGTTCGCGAATGATGTAGAGGCAGTAAACCAATAGGCCGCTGTAATAAAAGCCCCAACGGCAAATGGCGTTGATGAAGCCTGCGCGCGGGAACATCCCAGGATCACCGTAAGCAATCCAAAGGTCGCGATGAATTCGCTGAACAACTGTGCGCTGCCTGCGCGAATATGCGTGGAAGACTGAAAGAGACTCTGGCCGAACATCAAATGTGCGCTGAAGACTCCCATGATGGCTCCCACGGATTGGGCCAGCATGTAACCCGGCACATATCTCCAGCGAAGCCCGCCCTGGGCGGCCTCTGCAATCGTAACGGCAGGGTTGAAGTGCGCCCCGGAGATGGGACCAAAAGCCAGAATCAACGCAACCAGAACCGCTCCCGTAGCGATCGCGTTTTCCAACAATGCCAGCGAAACATTCCCCGCGGACAGGTTCTCTGCCATGATGCCCGAGCCAACCACAGCGGCAAGGAGCAGCCCGGTGCCTAATCCTTCAGCAACCAGTTTTTGAGGAAGCGTATATGCGTTCGTCAAGGCAGCCTCTCACGGTTGGCCGCCATTGTTCGCATTGGCCGGCTGGCAACCAAGGAACTATCGCTCACGCTGCATGCGCCATTCCTGATGGCCTGCTTGAGCTTTTTTTTGTCGGTTGCAAAAACTCCATCTTTTAACGCCAACCGCAAATAACCCATAAGAGATTTGAGCTCTGTTTTGCTGTCCCTGACCAGGCGGTAGTAGATGCGATACCCCGCCCTTCGGTCAGCCACAAGCCCTGACCTCTTCAAATAAGTGAGGTGCCGGGAAATATTGGATTGTGACGCTCCCAGCACATACTGGATATCACAACCGCACAATTCACCCGTAAACAGAAGATTGATGATTCTTAGCCTGCTTAAATCAGCCAGGCCTTTGAAATAAATTTCCACATTGCTCATAAAATCCCTGCGCCTGTTTGACAAATCTGCTAAACCTTTTTTATTATGCCATACGTATTAAGGTTTATGCGTATAGAAGCATAAACATGTTTACTTACCCAAGCTGGGTGAACAATGGCAAAGATTGGGGTCCTGTTTTTGTGTACGGGCAATTCGGCCCGCAGTCAAATGGCAGAAGGATATCTTCGCCATGCGGCCAAAGACAGATTTGATATCATGAGCGCAGGCATTGAGCCTAAAGGCCTCAACCCTCTTGCCGTTGCAGCAATGCAGGAAATCGGCATTGATATTTCCCAACAAAACTCAAAAGATGTGGCCAGCCTGCTGGGCCAACATATTTCCTATGTAATCACAGTATGTGACAACGCAAAGGAACGATGCCCGATCTTCCCGGGGGCCGGGAAGATGCTGCACTGGAGCTTTGAGGACCCGGCCTCCGTGACCGGAACTCACAGCGAAAAACTGAACGCATTTCGCCGTATTCGCGACCAGATCATTGAACGGATAGACCGGGAACTTATTTAAGACGTAGTTTTTGATTAGGAAGAATTGGCCGCGAATCACGCGAAAAGCGCGAATCGATGACAGCGCAGCCGGAGTTTTTTCCCGCAAACATATTTTTCTCTGTGCCCCTCTGCCTCTTGGCCTCAAAACAGCGTCTGGAGTAAACTTTCCCGCATGAAAAGATTGTTAGCCATTACATTCATGTTGTTTCTCTGCCTGTCTGCGGCCCCGGCCCAGGATTGGGCAAAACAAAAACTGGAGAAATCACCCCGGCATTCTGAGTGGGTCTCCGTTCAGCATGACAATCGCACGGTGCAGGCCTTTGTGGTTTACCCGGAGGTCAGGCAAAAGGCTCCGGTCATCATTGTGATCCATGAGATTTTCGGCCTGTCAGACTGGGTGCGCACGGTGGCCGATCAACTCGCTGCCAATGGTTACATCGCCATCGCGCCTGATCTTCTCTCCGGCATGGGCCCCAAGGGCGAAGGATCAAGCGCCTTCCCTGCCACGCAGGACGCCATGAAAGCCATTTCATCGCTCGATCCGAACCAGGTCACTGCGGACCTGAACGCGGTGGCTGATTACGGCAAAAAACTTCCGTCATCCAATGGCAAGCTGGCTGTGAGCGGTTTCTGCTGGGGTGGAGGAGAGTCTTTCCGCTTCGCCACCAACCGCAAAGATCTGTCGGCGGCCTACGTGTTCTATGGACCACCCCCGAAAGATGTCACATCCATCACGGCTCCGGTCTATGGTTTTTATGGCGGCAATGACGCGCGCATTGGAGCCACAATCCCGGACGCGGTGCAGGCCATGAAGGCTGCGGGCAAAAAATATGATCCGGTGACGTATGAAGGTGCAGGACACGGTTTTATGCGCGCAGCGGAAGATCCCGCCAGCGACGCGGCCCTGAGCAACACGGGAGATGGCCCTGACGTTAAGAAGGCCCATGACATGGCAGCAGCCAACAAGAAGGCCCATAGCGAAGCCTGGGCGCGCTGGCTGTCTCTGCTGAAAAAGCTGTAAGAATATTGATTAAGATATCGGACGCTCGTGATTTTTGCGGGCGTCTTTTATCGTTACCGTGTATGTGCAGTAAAGAGAAACGCAGGTAGTAAACAAAAAAAGGCCGCGCGTTTCCGCATGGCCTTTTCCCGCGTTTCCCCGGTTCGTTACCGCCGCCAATATCCTCCGCTGTTATAGCCCTGCTGGTAGGCCCTGATATAGGCGTCGCGATACGCCTGCTTATAGTAGTTTTTGTTGCCGTAGTTCGGGATATAGCCATGGTCCGCATGCCGATAATTGTCGTCATGCCCCGGTCGGTAGCTATGACCTGTCTGCCGGTCACGAGCGCCATCGTTGATTCCATCCTGATAGCCGTTTTGCCGTGCAGCATTCAGGCCGTAGCCAGCGCCCCGGTAGCCGTAGTCGTCATCACGATCGCCATCGTGGCCTCGCCAGCCGCCATCGCCGCGATAACCGGATTCGCGGAAGCCGCGTTCATAGCCGGCGCGGAAAGCCCGCCGGTCATCTCCTTCGCGCCACCGGTTGTCATCTGGATCAAAACGACGGCCATGCTGTGCGTCCCACTGCCCATGCTGATATCCTTCCCTGAACGCCTGACGGTCGTCGTTATCTCCTTGTCCCCATCCCCATTGCACGGCAACCACAGACTGCGCGGCGGCAAATGTGCTTGCGCCGGCCAGTAAAGCAGTTCCCAACAGCATCGCTCGCATGTATCTCATAAGCCCCTCCCGCTAATACCCTCTTGTTGAATCGTCCAGGCATGAGCGTTCAAACTTCTGTTATCCAAATCAAACACGGCTTCTGCGGAAAGGACTCTTGTGACACTGTAAAGTTCTGTAAGAAATAACTAAGGGACGTTTGCAGAATTGCTGCGACATATTCGCCCGCGCGTGGAGAGGCATGGTCCGCATCCCGTCAACGCAAGGATTGTCTTCAGTGCGACTGCGCAAACCGGAGTTCTTGCGCGCGCTGCCTGTAGCCATCAATTGGGCGTGCCGGAGAGCTGGCATAGTGATGCACCAGCTTTCGCAGATATTCTGACATGAGAGTATAGGTGATTCCAAACGCAGCTTTGCTCCGTGTGTTGTCGAGCGATGACATCCAGCGTCCGCTGAAGGGCGAACAATTCGGCAGCAGCCCTTCACGCTCTAATTTCTCCCATGGCGCGCGCGCAATGGTGAGCGGACGGCCCATGAGTTGCGCCAACAGCTCAAGAAATTGTTGCAGCGAAAATGTTTCATCCTGCCCAATGTTGTAGGCTTCGCCGCGTCCGGCAGTGCTCTCGACCACTTTCAATAGTGCAGTCACCACGTCTCCACCGTAAACATGGCGGATGGGCAGGCCATCGCCCTCCGGGACCACGAGCGGCCCGCCATCCTGCAATCGCAGGAAATAGCCGTAAATGCGGTCGTAATGGTCGCGCTCACTGTTCACGATAGGCAGGCGCAGCGTGGTAACAGGAAATTT